>JAAFHH010000198.1 GCA_013297545.1 Alphaproteobacteria bacterium | reverse complement strand
ACGCACCCGCTCCGGCAGCTCGCTGCGCCAACGATCGAGGCGCTCACCGTCCGCGGCCAGAGCGACCGCGCGCTCGACATAGTCCGCCCGGTCGGTCGCGATCAGCTCATCCAGGCCAAGTGCTTGAAGTTGGGTCGCGGTATAGCGCCCGGTCAGCCGATCACCCCACAGGCTCACGAGCGGTACACCTTGCTCCAGGCATTCCGCGGCCGTGCGGTTGCAGCCGAACGGAAACGTATCGAGGGCGATGTCGACGTGGCCAAGCATCCGCTTGAAGTCGCTGTTCCCCCAACTGGACAGCAGCACGACCTGGTCACTGCGAAAGCCAGCCGCACGGAAGCGGTCATAGAGATAGGCCATCTCGTCCGGCGCGTTGGTCGGCGCGCAGTAGACAAACCGCGCGTCTGGCACACGGGTGACGATCTCCCGCCAGCTCCTGATCGCCACGTCAGACACTTTGACCAAAGAGGCCGGGCTGCCGAAGGTGATCCGGCCGACAGCGTGCCGCGGCGGGGCAGCCGGCGTGACCGCCTCGTGGGAGGACTGCCACGGCGTGATGATCTGTGGATAGCGCCAAACCCGCTCGGTGAAGTGGGCGTCGTGGTCCGGCGGGATCAGCGCGGCGTCGGCCAAAAGCCAATCAACCACACTCGATCCGGTTGTCGACAACTTCGTGGTCCAGATCACTTGGATCGGTGCCGGCCGCCATTCCAGTACGCTGCCGCGCTCGCCTGCTCCTTGCCCTGTGAGATCAAGCAGGACGTCGATGCCATGATCCTTGATTGCCTGGGCGAGCGCGGCGTCGTTCAGGTCGTGGGCGAAGACGACGGTGTCATAGCACCCGGCTTCGCGCTCAGCACCCGCACTGGTTATCGACTCCGGCGCATTAACAACGAACGCAATGACCTCCAAGCGCGCCGGATCACGGTAGCGCACCGGGATGAAGAAAAAGGGGCTGCCGTGCCAGCAGGTCAAAACCCCAAACCGCAGACGCCGCAGGCCCAACGGTGCGGGCAGATCATGGGCAAACGCAACCGGATTGGCCGCAGCCCGCAGGGATGCGAGGGATGTCTGCTGGATGTACTTCAGCTCAATTCCGCTGACACTTTCGCCGAGTGGCGCAATAAAGCGCGCGTAGGAGCACATGAGATCGCGATGATCTGCCGTGGTCTGATTGATCCTCGCCAGCAGGACTGGCACCGCCTGCGAATAGGCTGCCGCTTTGATCAGAACACTGACACGGTTGAGCGCGATGACTTCGGCCCGTGCATCCGCGGACCCGGTCGCTGCCGACGCATCCATTTGATCCAGAATTTGCATCGCAGAGCGCGAGTGGCCACGGTGGTGGAGTGCAGAAAAACAGCTGAACAGCTTTTCCCAATCGCCGTTAGCCCAGGCAATCAGCATGCCGACCGACCGTCTCGTCGTCTCAAGTGGATGCGTGCCGGGCTCCAATGCCAACACCCGAGCCGCCATCGCATCTGCGGAACTGACCCACGCCTCCGCCTCAGCGAACAGGGCTGCCGCGTCTGGCTCAGCGTCACCGATCGCTGCCAGGCGGACCAAAACCGCAATCGGATCTGCGTCCGCCATCTCGATCCGGGCGGCGGCGATGCTCTGCTCGGGCGAGAGGGAGTATTCCGCCTCGATTTGAACCAACACCGCACGGGCCGCCGCCCATTGCCCATCGGCGAGCAGCAGGTGCGCGCGCATCCACCGGACAGTCGGATCCGCCGGCACGCATCCTGCCGCCAACACCGCAGCCGCCTGGCCAAAGTGTTGGCGCATGGCGAGGGCCTGCACGAAGCCGAGCGCAGCCGCCAGATCGGCCGATGATTGGTGCCACCGTGTCGCCCGAGCCATGACCTCGTCCAGGTCAATCGGCGCAAGCTCGGTCTGACTATGCATCACACACTCGGGGCACCAGGCTGATCCATCGGCCTCTATACTAGAGGAGCGCGACAGCGGACGGAAGGGCCCGAGCACGGCGGGGTTGCCTCAGCCGGCCCTGCTCGGTTGGGAAAACCGGACTGCCGTCTGCGGTGTTCACCCCAGGTCCGCCGCCGCTAACCGGGTTCTTGATCGCGCGCGCCAGCGCAGTAAGCGTCCCACATCCCAAACAACGCGGTTTCCAAGGTGCGCATCGCGCGCTCCGGATCAATGATCTGGGAACTACGCACCCGCTCTGGCAGCTCGACACGCCAACGATCAAGGCGGTCGCTGTCCTGGGCCAGCGCCACAGCGCGCGCAACATAGTCCGCCTGGTCGCGGGCAATCAGCTCGTCCAGGCCAAGTGCGTGCAGTTGGGTCGCGGTATAGCGCCCAGTCAGCCGATCACCCCAGAGCGTCAAGAGTGGCACGCCTTGTTCTAAGCACTCGGCGGCCGTGCGATTACAGCCGAAGGGAAACGTGTCGAGGGCGATGTCAATGTGGCCAAGCATCCGCTGCATGTCCTCCAGACCCCGATTGGAAAGCAGCACAACTTGGTCACAGCGAAAGCCAGCGGCTGCGAAGCGGTCGTAAAGGTAGCTGGTCTCATCACCGCAGTTGGCTGGCGCGGTATAGGCAAACCGCGCGCCCGGAACGCGGGATACGATTTTGTGCCATGCGGCAATCGCCGCGTCGGTGACTTTGAAAATCGAAGCCGGCGTGCCGAAGGTGATCCGACCCGTAGCCTGCCGGGGCGGGGCACGCGCCGCGACCGCCGCGTGGGACGACTGCCACGGCGTGACGATGCGCGGATAGCGCCACACCCGTTCGGTAAAGTGCGCGTCATGCTCCGGCGGTATCAGTGCCGCATCGGCGAGGAACCAATCGACCATCGTGGACCCGGTGGTCGAGAGTTTGGTGGTCCAGACCACTTGGATCGGTGCCGGCCGCCACTCCAATACGATCCCGCGCTCGCCAGTTCCTTGACCTGTGAGATCGAGCAGCACATCGACGCCGTGATCCTTAATCAGCTGGGCGATCGCCGCATCGCTCAGATCACGAACGAAGAGCACAGTGTCATAGCACCCGGCCTCGCGCGCAGCACCCGCATCGGTTGGTTCAGCGGCGTGATTGACCACGACGGCAATCACCTCCAAGCGCGACGGATCGCGGTACCGCATCGGAACGAAAAAGAAGGGCGAGCCGTACCAACAGGTGAGTACCGCCAACCGCAGCCGCCGCATCCCCAAGGGCGCTGGCAGTTCGTGGCTGAACGCGACAGGGTTGGCCGCAGCACGCTGGGATACGAGTGCCGTCTGCTGCACGCGTTTCAGGTTTGTACCACTAATCTGTTCGGCCATCGGCGCAATGAAGCGGGCATAGGCGTAGATCAAATCCAGACGCGACGATTTAGATTTGTCTATTCGCGATAGAGCAATACTTGACGCCTGCGAATAAGCTGCCGCCTTTATCAAGAGATTGATTTGATTTGTTGCCAGTATATCTACATCCTCATCATCAATCGTGGTGGCGACCAACGCGATCAGCCGGGCGAGAACCGGCATCGCCCAGCGCGGCTGCGATAGGCGATCAAGCCATGCCAAGCAGCTGAACAGCTTGCCCACGTCGCTGTGCGCCCACGCAACCAGCATACCGACCGAACTCGCGAGCGCCTCAACCAGGTGGCTGCGCGGTTCCAGCGTTTGCAGCGAGGCCGCCATCACGTCGGGGGATGTGACCCACGCCTCCGCCTCGGCAAACAAGGCGGCTGCGCGTGGGTCCGCGTCGCCAACCGCGGCCAAGCGCACCAACGCAGCGACGGGGTCGCCGGCACCGATTTCGATGTGCGCTGCAATCCAGTGCTGGGCCGAAGACAGGGGCTGGGCTTCCTCGATCGCAGCCAACGTCTCGAGGGCCGCTGACCAGGCGCCATCGGCCAACAGCAGATGCGCGCGCAGCCACTGGGCATCGAGATCGTCGCGAACGCCCGGCGATGCCAGAACAGCTGCCGCGTGCCCATAGTGTCGGCGCGACGCCAACGCCCGCGCGAAGTCGAGCGCTGCTGCCGGATCGGTGGGCGCATGGTGCCACCGGGTTGCCCGCGCCATGACCTCGTCGAGGTCGACGGCCGCCATCTCAGTCAGACTAAGCATCGCACACTCGGACTGACGGTTGATCCACGCAGTGCCACGCTAATGGAGATCACCGACCGAAGGAAGCGCACCATCATCACCGCGATCGCGTGCCCGCGCACAGGAGGTGTCCCACATCCCGAACAGAGCCGTCTCCAGCGTGCGCATCGCGCGCTCCGGGTCGACGACGGGTGAATGCCGCACGAGATCCGGCAGATCGCGGCGCCATCGGTCAAGGCGCTCACCATCGCGTGCCAACGCAACCGCACGGTCGACGTAGTCAGCTCGGTTGTCCGCGATCAGTTCGGTCAGGCCTAGGGCCTGCAACTGGGTCGCCGTGTAACGTCCGGTTAGGCGATCACCCCACAGGCTGATCAGCGGTACCCCTTGCTGCAAGCATTCCGCCGCGGTGCGGTTGCAGCCAAAGGGAAAGGTATCCAGCGCAATATCGATGTGGGCCAACACCCTCATCAGCCCGTCGTGCGCAGGACTGCGGTACACCACCAGACGGTCAGGATGAAAGCCGTTGCGGAGAAATCTCTGGTAAAGATACGGCATATGCTCGTCAGAATTGCACGGTGCTGCATAGGCAAACCGCGATCCAGGGACGCGGGAGACAATCTGAGCCCACGTCTGAATAGCGGTTTCTGAGAGTTTGAACAGGGATGCTGGGGTTCCAAACGTCATGATACCAGTCTGCCGCCGCGGCGGAGGTGCGGGTGCGACTTCAACAAAGGACGATTGCCAAGGCGTAACAACTTCCGGATAGCGCCAAATCGCTTCTGTGAAGTGTTCTTCGTGCTCTGGCGGTATAAGATCTTGGTCCGCCAGAAACCAGTCGATGACCCGCGATCCTGTCGTCGACAGTTTGGTCGTCCAGACGACTTGGACGGGTGCTGGCCGCCACTCCAAAACAGTGCCACGCTGGCCACCCCCTTGGCCAGTTAAGTCAAGAAGTATGTCAATGCACTGGTCTTGAATGACACGCGCGATCGCCGCGTCGTCTAGCTCCTTGGCAAACACCACTGTGTCATAACACCCGACTTCTCGCTCTGCTGCCGCGCCAGCAGGCGGTGCGGCGATGTTGACAACGATCGCGATTGCCTCAATTCGCGTGCGATCCCGATAGCGCATCGGAATAAAGAAGAATTCACTGGAATACCAACAGGTCAACACTCCCAGTCGAAGCCGCCGGCCATTCAAGGGAATAGGTAGGCTATGAGAAATCGGAACTACTGCTGCATCATCATTCAACATACTCAGTGTTTGTTCTTGTATTTTTCGCAATTCAACGCCACTTAAGGCGTCTGCCATCGGTGCCAGAAATCGTGCATAGGAGGAAATCATTTGCGTGACGCTTGCCGTCTGATCGATCATTCCGCGCGCTGCTAGATTGGCTGCCTCTGAATAAAACATCACCGAGGCAAATCGTACAATTCTATTGAATTTCAGCGTGCCTTTTACATCTTTATCTTCAACTAATTGAAATTTATCTTCAATTCGATCGAGAATAGGCAATGTCCATCGGTACAACCCCAGTCTATCCAGCAGATACAAACAATCTTGCCAACAATCGACATCAGTTCCCGCCCAGGCGTGCAGCATGCCGAGGGAACTCGACACCATCTCGACACTGTAGTCACCACTCGGCAGCCCAAGCAGCATGCGCGCGACGGTGTCTGGGGCATCAAACCAGGCCTGTGCTTCGGCGAACACCGCAGCACCGTGCGGATCGGCTTCACCGACGGCACCCATGCGGATCATCGCTGCCACAGGATCGCCCGCACCAATCTCGATGCGGGCAGCGATCACCGCCTGGTCGATCGACAAGGCGCGATCCGCTTCCGCCTCGGCCAGAGCGGCGCGTGCCGCGATGCAATCCCCATGGGCGAGCAACGCGTGCGCGCGCAGCCACCGGGCTGCAGGGTTGGCCAGCACGACACCGGCTGGACTCAGCACGGCTGCTGCGTGGCCATAGCAACCGATCGATGCCAGGGCTTCGGCGAACGCAAACCGCCGGTCTTGATCGTCCGGCGCCTGGTGCAGGCGGGTCGCCCGGGCCATCACCTCATCAAGATCAACTGCATCTAGCCGGAGGAGGTTGTGCATGTACCACCCTGAGATCGAACCCATTGTCGCGCGCGATGCT
>JAAFHH010000197.1 GCA_013297545.1 Alphaproteobacteria bacterium | reverse complement strand
GAGCGGCCGACCCGGCGGTCCTTCCAATCGACGATGCCGATCGGTCGGTACGGTGCATCGGTGCGGCGTGCCATCTCGCGGATGAAAAGTTCGGCCTCATCGCCCGATCCGACCAGCAGCACCGGCATGCGCCCGGCCTCGCGCGTCCGGGTCAGGATGTTGGCGATGTGGCCGTCTTTGATGACGCGGTAGACAAAGCGCGGCACCGACAGCAGCGCGACCAGCAAGACCCAGGCGATCAGCAAGGACGACCGCGGCAAGGCTTCCGCGCGCATCACCAGGAACAAGATCGCCACCGTCACCAACACCACGATGGTGGCAGCCTTCAGGATCGCGACCATGTCTTCGAGCGAGGCGTAGCGCCAGACCCCGCGGTAGAGGCCAGTCATCCGGAAGGTGAGGGCGGCGACCGCCGTGAACACCGGCGTGCCGATCAGCAGCGCTTCGTCTGCGACCACCCACGCCTGCCAGCCCCAGCGCAGCCAAACGGCACCGGCGAACGCGAGCGCTGCCATCATGGTGTCGTGGACCAAAGCCACATGTGCGGGCGAAAGACGCATGGGTGGCGGACGCTACTCGCTTAACCGCCGCGCCGGAAGTCTGCGATGGTGCGCCAGGTGCCAGCCACCGCAATGCCAAGGCAGACGATCGCCGCCCAGTCGCCGCTGGTCGACAGGTACGCGAGCCCGATTAACCAGAGATTCCAAGTGCCAATCCGGCGCGCGACCGTGTCGTGGCTGAGCCCCAGCTGCACCGCCACTTGGTAGGCGTGGCTGCGGTGCGGGCGCCAAATCGCCTCCCCGCGCACCAGGCGGCTGAGCAGCGTGCTGGTGGCATCAGCCCAGTAGTAGGCCGGCAGAATGAGGGCCGCCGCCCACGCACCATTGCTCGCGGCCAGCAGCACCAGGAACCCGATCAGATAGCCGAGCGGGATCGAGCCGACATCGCCCAAAAACAGTTTTGCTGGGTGCCAGTTCCACACCAGAAACCCAGCGGCCGCACCCGCAAGCGCGAGCGCCCAGCCGAGTTCGGCGAAAGATCCCGTGACCCAGGCAATGACCGCAAAGCCAAGCCCGAGGCTGGCGGTCTCCACGCCGGTGATGCCATCGATCCCATCCATGAAATTGTAGAGATTGACGAACCACAGCCAGATGAACCCGGCCAGCAGCCGGTCGAGCGGCAAGGGCAGCAGCCCTTGGGCGATCAAGGCCTCTGGCGGCAGCAGCCAGACACCAACGGCGACCGCCGGGATCTGCAGCCCGAGGCGCAAGGCGGCCGGCAACCCGCGCCGATCATCAATGAACGAGAGGCAGGCGAGTGCGGTCGCTATGCCCGCCACCGCAAGACCCACAGTACCGGCGCCCGGCAGCACCAGGGCGATCACGACCCACGCCGGGATCAAACCGCACAACACCCCAATGCCACCGCCGCGCGGGGTTGGCACGTGGTGGCTCGAGCGGTCATTCGGCAGATCCAGGATCGCACGGCGCACCAACCAGCCACGCACGCGCCCAACGGCAAACCAGACCGCCCCAGCCGTGGCGAGTGCGACGGCGAACACAGATGCAAGGATGGAAATCAGCGCCACGGCGGCGATTGCGCTGTCCGGCGCCGCCGCTGTCAAGCGGGGTGAGTGGGGGTCAGTCCTGCAGGATCGCTGCCACGATGGCTGCGACTTCAGCGTGGATGTGGGCCGGTGCCCTTTCGATGAACACAGCCCGACGCACGATCCAATCGAGGGTGCGTGCGTGGGACGCGAGCACGTAGCCCTTCACCTTTGTGCCGGCAGTCGCTTCCACTTCGAACGGGCTGCCTTTGCCCTTGCTGGTGATTGGCACCACGAGTGCGAGGCCTGTCGCGACATTGAAGCGTTTGCGCGATAGCACGAGGCCAGGACGGCGCTCACCTTGCTCGGTGCCTGCGTGCGGGGAGAAGTCCATCCATATGTAGTCGCCGCGCTCAGGCTGATAGAACGGGATTGTTGTCATTCCCAACGCTCAGCGCCAACATCCTCACCAACATCGAACTCCCCGTGCCGATGTTCAGGCAGAAATCGATCCAGCAGCTCATCAAGGTTCACCTGCGGGCGAGCGGCGCGGATAACGATCGCACCGTCCTGCAGCTGAAAGTCGATCGCGGTGCCGTTGCTCAAGGCGGCATCCTCAGCCAGTCCTTTGGGCAGGCGAATGGCGAGACTGTTGCCCCAGCGTGAGACGGTCGATTGCATCGCTCGCTTCCTTATCTTGGTGATGGACTGTATCGCCATTGAAGATACCAAGCCAAGCCCGGGCTGTCGATCCCATCCAATTTGCACTGATTCGCCGGAAACTCTGCCCTTGGCTCGCCCGCTAGCCCCTGCCAAATCCCCAGGAATTGCGAGCCCTTTCGACATAGCGTTGCATCCGCCGCGGGCTCGCTCATACACTCGGCCTCGTTGTGGCAACAACCGAAAGGAGGTGATCCAGTGTCTACCCATGGTATGGCGCATATGACTCACGCAACAGAGTCGGCCGCGGTGTTGGTCGAGCTTAGGTCGGTTGGATTGCCCACACGGACTTCCGCTGAACCCTAGCTGACCCATCCGGTCCGTCGCCGGACGCTTGGGGGAGGGCCGCTTCGTGCGGCCCTCTTGCGTTTTGGTAATTCTTCACCCCATCCCGCCATGTTCGTCGTTGACAGGGGGGGGCGCTCGGCTACTGTTGGGGGCCTTGGTTTCACCGAACGGCTTTGAACTGCAGCGCGAATGGACTTTTTCCTCGACCTATTCGCGCGTTTACCAGCCGGTGTGTTCGTCGCCCGTTTCGGCCACGATGCCCATGAGAGCCGTATTCTCTACGCCAATCCCGCCTTCGAAGCCGTCACTGGCTGGGAGGCAGCACGCCTGGTGGATCGCCCACTTGCAGATCTACTGGGTGGCCTGGATGAGGCAGGCCCCATCGGCCAGATCCGCCACGGCTTGATCGGTCAGCAGCGCTGGTCCGGCAGTATGGTGGTGACCTCGTCCGAAGGGGTGGTGCGCTTACACGATTGGGCGATCGCAGCGCTCAGCGTCCATGACCCGCTGCTGGCCGTCGTGGCAGTGCAGCCCGATGCCGGGATGCACCTCGCCCAATTGGTGGAGCGGGTGACGCGCGATCCGCTGACCGGCTTGCTGACCAAGTCAGCCGTGCTGGAGCAACTGTCGCAACGCGTCAAGCGCGCTCAGGCGGGGCACCGGCCCTATCCCATGGTCGCCCACATCGATCTTGATCGATTCGCCTCCCTGCGCTCCCTGCTTTCGGGGGATGTGGTTGATGGGTTGCTGCGCCAGATCGCCAGCACCATCGTTGAGGCGGTTGGCGCGGACTCAGCCGGCTACATCGAACCGGACCGGTTCTTGATCATCAGTTCCGACCTGCACGCGCTGGAACAGGTGATGGACGGCTTCGGCCGGCCGATCGAGGTTAGCGGCACCACGATCTACCTGACCGCGACCACGGGTCTCGCGATGTTCCCGGCCGATGGCCGCGACGGCGACGAATTGGTGCGCGCAGCCATGCTCGCGACCCAAGACGGCAAGCGCTCGGGCGGCGACGGCCTTTATTTCTACCAAGAAACCTCAGCTGCCCGGATCGAGCGGGTGCGCCGCATCGAAGACGGGTTGCGCAGTGCCAATTGGGCCGAAGGGGCCCATCTGGTCTATCAGCCGAAAGTGTCGCTCGCGACTGGTAAGCTGAAGGGTGTCGAGGCGTTGATGCGCTGGCGTCACCCGACCTTGGGCGCGGTCAGCCCGGCCGAATTCATCCCGATCGCCGAGCAGACCCGGCTGATTGACCGGATCGGCGCGTGGGTGGCCGAAACCGCCCTGGTCGATTTCTCCAAGCGGTTTCGCGGCTCGGACATCAGCTGTTCGATCAACGTCTCGCCGCTGCAGCTGCTCGATGAGAAGCGCAAGTTCGCGCGCCTGGTCAGCGACGTTGCGGGCAGCAGCGGTCTCACGGCCGATCAGGTGGTGATCGAGATCACCGAGGGCATGTTCTCCGACAGTGTGGTGCTGGAACGCGCCGAAGAATTTCGCGCCAGTGGCCACGGCATCGCGATTGATGATTTCGGCCGCGAGTATTCCAGCATCGCGCTGTTGACCCGCCTGCCGGCGACCAAGCTGAAGCTCGACAAGAGCCTGGCCGATGACATTGCGGTCGATGATCGCAAGGCCAAGGTGGTGCGCCGCGTGGTCGACCTTGCCCACGATCTCGGCATGTGCGTCGTCGCCGAAGGGGTAGAGCATGTCGACCAACTGATCCCGCTGCGCGCCATGGGCTGCGATGAAGTGCAAGGCTTCGTGTTCGCGCGCCCGATGGCGCTGGCCGACGTGCCGCTCGCGGTCTAAGCACCGCAGCATTTGCAGGCCTCGGCTCCTGCCAGTAAACTGATCCCTTCCCAGCGCTGAGGTCGCAGCCCATGTTCCGCCGTCGCAAGAAGCCGTCTGAAGAGACGGGTGCCGTTCCAGCCGCTCCGAGCCTGGCGTCCGAGACGGAAGAGCCGGTGCAGCGCCGCCTGCCGACGCCGCCGTCCGGCCCGATGGCTGGCCGGGTTGACCCGCCGCGCCGCTTGCCGGATCTGGGCGGGCTTGCCCCGGCCTCCGTGTCTCGCCGCCTCGGCCAGCCGGGCCGGCCGGAACCCGTGGAGGGCAAGCGCCTGACGGTTGGGCGCGACATTTCGCTGTCGGGCGAAATCGCGTCCTGCGATGTGCTGGCGGTCGAAGGCACGATCGATGCGACCTTGAGCGCGAGCCGCGCGATCGAAGTCGCCGAAACCGGCATCTTCCGCGGCACGGCAGAAGTGGATGTGGCGGACATCGCCGGCCTGTTCCAGGGTGACTTGATCGTGCGCGAACGCCTGCAGATCCGCGCAACCGGCCGGGTCACGGGCACCGTGCGCTATGCCGCCCTTGAGATCGAGCTTGGCGGGATTATCGCTGGCGACATCCAGCCGCTCGCCGCTGTGGTGCCGGAGCCTGCGGCTAGTGCCCCCACCTTTGGTGTGCCATCGGACGAGCCGGTGCTGTCGGCCTAAGCTTCAATCCGCGCGTACCGGGCTCGACCGATGGCAACAGCAGCGCCGGTGCTCGGCCTCGACTTCGGCACCACCAACACGGTCGCTGCGGTGCAGGGGCCGAATGGTCAGGCGATGGTGCTGCCGGTGCCGCACGCCGACGTCGACGATGGGGTGTTCCGCACCGTGCTGGCGTTCTGGCACGAGGATGCTACGCCGCGCCAGATCGAGGTGGAGGCTGGCCCCTTTGCGGTCGACGTGTTCTTGGATCGCCGCCAGGACTGCCGGTTCCTGCAATCGATCAAGACCTTTGCGGCGAGCCCGCTGTTCCAAGACACCCGCATCGAAGGCCGCCCGTTTCGCTTCGAAGACTTGATGCACGCGTTTCTGCGCCGCTACCGCCACCACACCGGCGGGGCGGCGTGGCCGGAGCGCTTGGTGGTCGGCCGACCGGTCGTGTTTGCCGGCATCGATGCCGATGACAGCCTGGCAGAGACGCGCTACCGCGCTGCCCTTGCCCCCTTCGGCATCCCGGACATCCAATTCGTCTACGAGCCCGTCGCTGCCGCCTACCACTTCGCGCGCCGGCTGAACGGGCCAGCGACGGTGTTGGTGGGCGATTTTGGCGGTGGCACCTCGGACTTTTCCGCGATCCGGTTCGAACCCGGTGCGGACCGGCCGGTCGCCCAAGCACTCGGCCATGCCGGGGTTGGGGTGGCGGGCGACGCGTTCGACCAGCGCATCGTCCAACACGCGATCGCCCCGCTGTTGGGCAAGGGCGGGCGCTACCAGTCCTTCGGCAAATGGCTCGACATGCCGGCGCAGTACTACGCCGATCTGGCACGCTGGAACCATCTGGCGCTGATGCGCAGCCAGCGCACCTTGCGGGAGCTCGATGAACTCGCGCGCACGGCGGAAGATCCCCAACCGATCCGCCGCTTGATCACGTTCCTGGCGCAGGAACAAGGCTATCTGCTCTACCGCGCGGTCGCCGGTGCCAAGCGCGCCCTGTCCGATGTTGAAAGCACGGACCTTGCCGTGCAGCTGGGCGAGGATCGCCTGACCCTACCGCTTGCGCGCGCCGCGTTTGAGGACTGGATCGCGCCGGAGCTGGCGCGCATTGGGGCGGCGGTTGATCTGTGTCTCGCGCGTTCCGGCCTCGCGCCAGACCAGGTGGACCGGGTGTTCTTGACCGGCGGGTCGTCCTACGTGCCGGCGGT
>JAAFHH010000196.1:1527-6274 GCA_013297545.1 Alphaproteobacteria bacterium | reverse complement strand
CTCTCGTAACCGTCACCCCCAGTAAGGCTCCTCCCCCCAAGCTGAGTGGGGGGAGGCGCGAACTCTCGGATTTCCTGCTGACCTGGATGACCGATGTCCACGGCATGGCGCCGGTCGAGGGGGCGGATCGGGACAGCATGCTAACCTACTTCGCCACTAGCTTCCCGCAGCCGCGGCGCACACCGGTCAATCCGTTCTTGCAGCAGAGTTCGAATTAGGACCGAAACCAACGCTGCCTTTCAGCGTCGGCCTACGTGCGCCTAGGGTGTAAGGTCAAGACTGCCTTGTGCCCGGCGCTTCGGCGCCCGGATCGTCAGGCCGTATAGCCCGGTTCTGGCGATCAGCGCGGCATCGAAGGTTTCCAGCAGGGTGCACTGGTAGCGGAGTGCTGTCGCGACGTGGATTGCGTCTTTCGGCTTGACGTCGTCATGCCAAACCAGCCGCTGGGCAGCCTCCGCCACCGCGCGATCAACGTTCACGACCCGCAGGAAGGAGCGCCGAAAGAAGCGATTGAGGATGCGCGCCTTATCCTCGCCAAGCTTCGGCCCGCCCCGCAGCCAGAGCGTCTCGGTGAGCGTGAGTGCGGACGTCATGATGATGAAGCCGCTGGTCTTGGCGGCTTCCAAGGTGTCGTTACACGCATCCGCGTGTTCGGCTTCGTTCTGGAGCCACGCCAAGAACGCGCAGCTGTCCCAGTAGCGCTTCACGGCTACTGCGCCGCTGCCGCAAATAGCCCCCGCACATCGTCGATCGACGGCAGCATCTCGTCAGGCTCAAGGGGGGCGAACCGTTCGACGCGAATGCTGTCGGGGGCATCATCCTTGCGATAGTGGATTTCGCCGAAGAGCTCGACACGCTTGCGAAAGTGCCCCATCGCCTCGGCCAGCATGGTCTCGGGCAGGAAGCAGTGCACCGGCCGATGCCACATCGGATCGCGCACGCGCAGCTCCAATCCACCTTTCCCGTCTTGGATCGCGGTGAGCGTGCCCTCAATGGACCCGAAATCCCGGTATGCGGGTCTGGTTTCCTCCCGAATCGTGTCCCCCACCTCGGGCCCGAGCAGGATCGGCTGTCGGCAGACCCACACCCGGATGGGCACCACCCCATCGCGACCGACGGCGACATCAGCAAGCTTGCGGGCGTGATCGAGCGTCGCCTCCGACAGCGTGGCGTGAGCGAGATCGCCGGCGGCAAGCGCGCGTGTCGCGGCGTCGATGCGCGCGTAGGCGGCACCAGCGTCCGCATCCAACACGCCGGGTGCGGGGCTCAACGCCAGAATGGTGCTGGCGCTGCGAACCGTGACACGCCATTCGATCCGGGTGTCGTTGGTCGGTGCGGCTGCAAGACTGTCAACGAAAGCGAAGAATGTGCGTGCAGCCGCGAGAAATCGTGTCGGATCAAGGTCCGCACCAATCTCCAACGCCAAATCGGTCGGTATATCTTGGGCGGTTGCCATAGCGTCCAGACACTCTGCGTAGGAGGCTGTGCGGCGGACGGGTTACAGTCAGCCAGTCTCTGCATAGCAATATCATCAAGCGCTGGCGTCAGACGAGCGCTATCTGCCCAACCATTCGGGCAAGACCGACGCCGGGCGCGCGACCCGCGGTGTCAACGCGAACGCCCTCCCCCTAGCCGAGTAGGAGGAGGGGTTCGCTGGGCGGCGTAGGCGGCGGGACGAGTACTACCCGAACAGCACCATATCGGGTGTCAGGGCCTGCGGACCGTTGAGCAGGATCACATCCCCGTGCCCTAGATTAATCGCGAGGCACGGGCCGCGCAGGTCGACTGCGAGGTCGCGCAGGCTGTGCAGGTTGGTGAATTGGCGTAGGTCCACCACATCGCCTGGGCTGAAGTCCTGCACCAGGTCGCGGCCCGTGCCGGGGCTGAACACGAAGCGGTCGGCCCCATCGCCACCGAGCAGTTCATCGTTGCCAGCCCCACCGGCCAGCGTGTCGTTGCCGGCACCACCGAACAGGAAGTCTGCCCCGGTTGTGCCGGTCAGGCGGTTGGCGGCGCTGTCGCCACCGATCCGGGTGTGGGCTTCGAACACATCGTGCTGGAGCGGGCCGGTGTCGGTGTTGCGGGTGATCAGCTCCGACAGGCTGGTGCCCCAGATCTGGCGGCGTTCTTGCGGCGACAGGGTCGCCTCGCTCCAGAACGGGTCGCCATCGCGCGCCCGGGTGAATTGGTCGACGATGATGGTCGCGAACAATTCGCCCACTTGGCCGCCGTTGACCGCTTCCTCGGCCAAGCCGCCAACCCAGGCATCGATCTGATCGACTGAAGTGTAGACCTGGGCCAGGCGGTTGGCGGTTGCAGCGTCGCCACCAGTGACGTCGAGGAAACTGGTCTTGCGCTCCAGGCCCAGGGCTTCGCGCATGTCGTTGTAGCTCGCCAGCCCATGGTCGCGGCCGCGCTGGATGTTGAGGGCCGGCAGGTCAAGGCCGCCGGAACCCGGTGCGCCGAACAAGAACGACCGCACGTCTTCGACCACCAGCGTGTCGAGTTCGTTGGCGGTGCCAACACTGAGGCCGCGCAGGATCTGGTCGAGCCCGCCATCGGCCAACGCCGTCGTGTTGAAGAAGGCGTTGCGCAGCGCCAAGTGTCCGCCCTCGCTGGTGGCGCCATTGGCTTCGATGCGCTCAAGTTCCCCCGACAGCATGGTGTGGCCGAAGCGGAACGCGGCGGTCGAGAATTCGACCGAGACCGCGGGGTTGACTGAGGCGTCAAAGCCGTCATAGCGCTCAATGGTACCGCGGCCGACCAGGTGCGGCAGAAACTCCTGGTAGGTGATCGCCTGCACCAAGCCTTCGACTCGGGCCCGGGCGGCGGCGAACAGGTCATCGCCGGTCATGGTCGGGAAGCGATCGGCGAGCGCGTCGACGATGCGGTTGTGTTCACGCGCAAACACCACGTGGAGCGAGGTGAGGCCGGCGTTCTCCGCCGCCCGGATGTCACCGGTGATCAGGCCAAATCCGGACCCGTCTGGGACCAGCAGGCCATCGGCGCCGAGCAGCAGCTTGCCATTGTCGGTGCGCAAGGTCGCGGTCACATCGGCGGAGGAGCCGTAGACCATCGAGGCATCGATGAAGCTGGTGTTCTCGTTGATCGGGGCGCGGGCATCGGTAACACCCGTCCCGTCCGCCACGGCGGAGCGCGTGAAGCTCATGGTGCGCACGCCGGAACCCGTCGGATCGAAGCTCGCGTCACCGCGCGGGATCGCAATCGCCATCGCTTCGGAGCCGCCGTCGGTCAGATCCAAGTCGTGGTCGAGGAACTGGCCCCAGGCCCAGAACATGTCCGACAGGCCAGCAGAGTTGGCCGGTTGGTTGGTGCTGGCTGCCACCGCATTGGAGACGGCGCGGGCATTCGGCAAATTGGTTGCGACCGCACCGATGCCATCGGTGTAGGCGTCCGGCGTCAAGCGCAGCTGGGCAGTGTCGGCCGCACCCCAATCGGCATGGCCAGCGTTGGTGCCGGTGCCATCGATCGTGCGCTCGCTCTCAGTCGGCGTACCCGTGCCGTCGCCCTGACCGGGGCCGCGGCCTTGGCCCGGACCGCCTTGACCTGGCGCAGCCGGAGCGCGTCCGCGGCCGGCGTCAGCGGCACTGGTGTCGACGGTGCCGAACTCCGGCAGGGTGGGCGCAGTGGGACGGGGGCCTGTGTCGGCGATCGGTTGGCCGGGGCGGCGGAGGGGGGCTGGGGGCATCGGACGGATCCTTCTGAAAAGTGGGTGCGGTTCGTGTCCGCCCCAGGACTCAGCACCCCTCTCATCAATGGTTTGTGAACGGCTGACCAATCGTTGACGCAGGGGGTGGCCCGGTGGCCTTCTGTCGCCACCCACCGCCGGAGGATGCTATGCCCAGCACTGTCGAGATCGCCGAAGCCTTCACTGCCCTTTTGCGTGACGGAAAGTTTCCAGAAGCTGGCGAAGCCTATTGGGCCGCCGATGTGGTGAGCCTGGAAGCGACTGACGGCCCGATGAGCGTGTGCACCGGCATCGACGCCGTGCGCGCCAAGGGGGCCTGGTGGTACGAGAACTTCATTGTCCACGACGTCACCGTTGAAGGGCCATTCGTCCACGGTGCCCAGTTCATGGTGCGGTTCTCGATGGACGTCGAACAGAAGGGCGGCGACCGGATGGAGACGACCGAGGTTGGTCTCTACACGGTCAAAGCCGGCAAGATCAGCGAAGAGCGCTTCTTCGCCTGGATGTAGTGGCGAGCGCCATGCCGAGCCCGACGCGACCAGCCCGCAGGTTGGCTGCGTGGGTGGCGACCATGGTGCCGAACTCCGGCCCCATCGCCAGGCTCAAGTTCGGGCGTGGCGGTGGGGTAGCGGCCGTGGCGGTGAGCCAGGCAAGCGCTGCCGGCGTGTCATCGCGCCAAGTCTGAACCGTAAAGCCTGCAGCCGCGAGCTGTGCTCGCGTCGCCTCAGCTGTTTCCAAGTGGCTGGCCGCCGCACTGGCGGCCCACGGCACCGGGTAGGCGATCTCGCCGGTCAGCGCCACGACGTCATGGGTCGCAAAGCGCCCGCCGGGGGTGAGCACGCGGGCGATCTCCGCGTAGAGGCCCGCACGGTCCCCAATGTTCATGGCGACGTGCTGCAGCAGCACGACATCGACCGATGCGTCCGCCAGCGGCAGCTGCAGCGCGCTGGCGACGCCGAAGCAGACCCGCTGTCCCGTGCGCTCAGTCAGCCACCGGGCGGCAGCCACGAAGGGTGGGCTGAGATCGATGCCGATGAC
>JAAFHH010000196.1:0-1517 GCA_013297545.1 Alphaproteobacteria bacterium | reverse complement strand
CCGCGATGTCGCGCGTCGCCGCCAGCCCGCGGGTGTGGAACTGATCGACGGCTGCAAGCGCGACCGGGTCGAGCCCGCCCGCCGGCAGTGCCGCCGCCAGCCGCGCAACCAACCCCGCATCGCCGTAGTGTGGCACGTCTAACCCCGCCCTGGTCCGAGGCGGCGATAGCTCAGCGCTTCGGCGATGTCCACCCGGCCGATGTTTGGCGCGCCAACCAAGTCTGCCAGCGTGCGGGCAACCCGCAGCACCCGGTGGTAGCCGCGCGCCGAGAGTTTCATACGCTCGGCCGCTTCGGTCAGCAGGCGTTGGCCGGCGGCATCGGGGGTGGCGACCGCCGTCAACGCGTCGCCATCGAGTTCGGCGTTGAGGGCACCCTGGCGGGCGCGCTGCACCCCGTGGGCGCGGGCGATGCGTTCGGCCACCATGGCACTGGTTTCGCGCGGTGGCGGCAGGGCTAGGTCCGCTGCAGCCACCGCCGGGACATCGACCGTGAGGTCGATCCGGTCGAGCAACGGCCCGGAGATCTTCGCCTGATAATCCTGCGCACATCTGGGTGCCCGCCCGCAGCCGCGGCCTGGATCATCCAGATAGCCACAGCGGCACGGGTTCATGGCGGCGACCAGCTGGACGCGCGCTGGATATGTGACGTGGGCGTTGGCGCGGGCCACAACGGCGCGCCCGGACTCAATCGGCTGGCGCAGTGCTTCCAGGGTCGCGCGCTGGAATTCCGGCAACTCGTCGAGGAACAGCACACCGCGGTGGGCGAGGCTGACCTCGCCGGGTCGGGCACGGGTGCCGCCACCGACGAGTGCCGGCGTGGAGGCCGAATGGTGCGGATCGCGAAACGGCCGGCGCGCGATCAACCGGCCCTGATCGAGCAAGCCCGCGACTGAATGGATCATCGAGACTTCGAGGGCCTCGACCGGCTCCAGCGGCGGCAACAGCCCGGGCAGGCGCGCGGCCAGCATCGACTTGCCGGACCCCGGTGGGCCGATCATCAGCAAGTTGTGACCACCGGCTGCGGCGATTTCGAGCGCACGTTTGGCGGTTTCCTGGCCTTTGATCTCTTGCAGATCGGCCATGGAGCCAGGGCCCGCCGCCATCTCCGCCGCGGGCCGCCCGAGGATCTGCAGGCCACGCAGGTGGTTGATCAGCGCGAGCAAGCTGGGGGCCGCAACGACTTCTACGTCACCCGCCCACACCGCTTCCCCGCCGCAGGCCCCGGGGCAGATGATCCCGCGGCCCGTGGTCGCCGCATGGAAGGCGGCCGGCAACACGCCGGCCACGGGCGCGATCGAGCCATCAAGGCCGAGTTCACCCAAGGCCACCATCTCATCCAGCACGCCGACCGGCAGCACGTCCATCGCGACCAGCAGCCCAAGCGCGATCGGCAAATCGAAGTGGGAGCCTTCCTTGGCGAGATCGGCTGGCGCCAAGTTGACCGTGATCCGCTTCGGCGGCAGGGCCAGACCCATGGCGGTCAAGGCCGCGCGCACCCGTTCTTTCGATTCCGCGA
>JAAFHH010000195.1 GCA_013297545.1 Alphaproteobacteria bacterium | reverse complement strand
CAGCGTGCTCGACGACAAGGGCGTGCCAACCCCGGTCGAACGCGCCTTCGTCGTGCCCCCCGGCAGCCGGATCGGGCCGCTGACCAAGGACGAGCGCGCCCAAGTGCTGGCCGGCAGCCCGTTCGCCGGCACCTACGACCAAGCAGTCGACCGCGCGAGTGCGTATGAGGCGCTCAACAAAGCCCCCGAAGCCGCCCCAGACCAGGGCGGCTGGTCGGGATCCCTCGGCTCCGTCCTCGGCATCCCCTCCACCATTCCCCGCCCGAACCGCGCCCCGCGCGAAGCCGAACGCCAAGCCCCCGCCCCGCAACCCTGGGGCGGCAGCGGCGGCGGCTCCCGCAGCCGGCGCACCCCCGACAGCATCGGCGAGACGCTGGCCAAAACCGTCGTCCGCTCCGTCGGCAGCGAAGTCAGCCGCCGCATCGTGCGCGGCGTGCTGGGGGCGTTGCTGCGGCGGTAGATCACCACCCCCCGCCGTTGCGCTTCTCCGCGCGGCCACTTCGGATGTCTAGGTCAATGCGGCCCGTGCTTCGCTCGGATAGCGGGCGATCACTGTGAGGAGGGCCAACGCCGGTGCGTCGGGCACCCGGCGGCCTTGCTCCCAGCCTTTGAGGGTCGCGAGCGGAATTCGGTAGGCGTTCCCAAACTCTATCTGCGTCATACGCAGCTGCTTGCGCAGCGCCTTGACGTCCACGACGTCGACGACGTGTGTCCGGGTGCCTGTTTGATTGCCCTGGGCGTGGGCGACCGCCTGTTCCAGGCTTTCAATCAGCTTTTGGCCGAACGTCTTCTCCATCACGCTCTCCGTGCCTGTTGCTTTAGCAGAGTTGCAAGTTTCGCGACGGCTGCCGTCTCATCCGGCGTCATATCGTCCCGCCTCGCCTTCGCATAGGCCAGCAGGAGGTAAATCGGCGCTTCCGCAGAGTGATAAAAGTAGATCACTCGTGCACCGCCTCGCTTGCCGCCACCCCTGCGCGTCCAGCGGAGCTTACGCACCCCGCCCGTGCCGGGGATCACATCGCCGCTCTCTGGGTGCCAGGCGATGAAGTCAACCAATTCCCTACGATCAGCATCAGTCCAGATCGCATCCGCCTGCCGCAGGAAAGCGGCCGTTTCAACGACCGTGACCGGTGTTGTTTCCATCACCGTTTTGTACGTCAATGACGCACTATACGCAAGGGTGGTCTCGTCGACGGGGAGGCGGGCGGTGAGTGATAAGAGCCCCTACCCCTTAGGCCGCCGATACCCCAGGGCCTTCGCCCCCAGCTGCAACCCCGCGATCACCACTGCCACCACCAGGAACACCCGAGCCGCCGGCCCTTGCGCAAAGGTGCTGTAGTCGCCGTCGGAAATGGTCAGTGCGCGGCGGAAGCTTACCTCCAGCCGGTCACCCAGCACGGTGGCGAGCAGCAGGGGGGCGACGTCGTAGCTGAATTTACGCAAGAGGTAGCCGGCCACCCCGGCAGCCAGCATCACCCAGAGGTCAAAGGGTGAGGCTTTCACCGAATAGACGCCGATCAGGCAGACCAGCAACACCAACGGGGCCAGAACCGACATCGGTGTGCGCAGCAAAGCGACGAACACGCCGACCAGCGGCAGGTTCAGCACCAGCAACATGACGTTGCCGAGGTACATGGAGGCAACCAGGCCCCAGAACACGTCGGGCCGGTCGGTCATCAGCAAGGGGCCGGGCTGAACGCCGTGGATCTGCATGGCGGACAGCAGGATCGCGGTCGACGGGATCGCCGGGATGCCGAGCACCAGCAGCGGGATCAGGGCCGAGCCGGTGGTCGCGTTGTTCGCGGTCTCAGGTCCGGCGAGGCCGGCGACGGCGCCGTGGCCGAACCGCTCCGGTGTTTTGGACAGGCGCTTTTCGACCGCGTAGGACACGAAGGTCGACACGATGTGGCTGACGCCGGGCACGATGCCGAACGCGAAGCCAATGGCGGAGCCGCGCAACGTGGCCGGTGTCGCTTCGCGCAGTTCCTCGCGGGTTGGGATCAATTCGCGCAAGCGCGGGGTTTTCGGCCGTTCGGTCATCGCCTCGTCGAGGGAAAGCAGCAGCTCGCTGACGCCAAACAGACCGATGGCGAGGGCGACGAAGCTGATGCCCTCGGCGAGTTCCAGGCGCCCGAACATCAAGCGCGGCTCGCCGGTCAGCTGGTCGATACCGACCGTGCCGATCGCAAGCCCGGCGAGGATCATCGCCGTCGTCTTCATAATCGGGCCGGAGGAGACGGCGGCGGCCACCACCAGCGCCATCACCATCAGCACCGCTTCGGCTGCCGGCCCGACTGCCAGCAGCCAGGAGGCCAGCAAGGGCGCTGCCACCATCAAGCCGATGATCGAGACCGTGCCACCGACAAAACTGCCAAGCGCTGCAATGGTCAGCGCCGCCCCCGCGCGACCCTTCCTCGCCATCTCGTGCCCATCAAGGCAGGTGACGATGGACGCGGCTTCGCCCGGGATGCGCAGCAGGATCGACGTGGTCGACCCGCCATACATCGCCCCATAGAAGATGCCCGCGAGCATGATCACGGCACCGGCCGGATCAAGCGCATAGGTCAGCGGCAGCAACAGCGCCATGCCGGCCAGCGGACCGAGGCCCGGCAACACACCCACCGCCGTGCCCCACAGGCAGCCGACGAAGCACAAGAACAGGTTGCTGGGCGTCAGCGCCGTCGCAAACCCCTGCAGCATCAGATCAACCGTCGACATCAGATCCCCAACCAGCCCGCCGGCAGCTGCACGCCGAGCGCATAGTCAAACACCGCCCACACAACCGCCGCCGTGCCGACACCGGACGCGATCGCCCGGACCCAGCCGATCCGGCCGAGCAGCTGGAACAGTGCGGTCAAGAACACCGCCGCCGTGCCGATGAAGCCAAGCGGCACCCAGGCGAGGATCGCGAGGGTGAGGGCCGCGACGACGATCAGTGCGCGGCGCTCGCCGAGCTCCACCACCGCGCCCGCCCCGGCCCGCCAGGCCCGCAGGGCCGAGCCAAGCCCGGCTGCGATCAAGCCGCAGCCCAGCAGGGTCGGCAGGAAGCCGGCACCGGGCACGCCATCCTCCCCCGGCGCGTAGCCGGAGGAGACGGCGATCAACCCAGCGCCGATTAGCGCAAAGACGACACCAAGTGCAGCATCGCCCTGCCAATGCTTGACCGCCAGGCTCACTGCGCGCGCCGCACGATGCCGGCTTCGCGCGCGACGTCACCCAGCGCCGTCAGCTCGGTGCGGATCAGCTGGTCGGTCTGGGTCGATCCCAGCACCCGGTGCGTCGCACCTTGCTGTGCCATCACCTGCTTGAAGCCATCGGTGTTGGCAGCGGCCACGAACAGCTCTTCCAGGCGCGTCAGCACCGGAGCGGGCGTCGTGCGGGGTGCGATCAAGCCCCACCAGAGCACGGTTTCCTCCGCCGCCAAGCCAATGGCGCCGAGCCCAGCGGCTTGCGGCAGCGAGGCATTGCCCTCGGCCGAGGTCAGCAGCAGGCAGCGCGCGGTGCCGGCCTGGACATGTGGCAGGATCGGCGGCAGGGAGCCGCCGTAGAGGTCGATGTGGCCGCCGAGGAAGGCGCGCGCCGTCTCCCCCGCCCCACCGAACGGCACGCCGCGCACGCGGATGTCGAGCTTGCGGAACACGCGCTGCGCTGCCAGCTGCATGGTGCCACCCACACCATCATGGCCGAAGGTCACCCGGCCTGGATTGGCCTTCAGGTGATCGAGCAGCCCCTGCGCCGTCGTCGCCGGGAAGTCGGGTCGCGCGCACAGCACGTAGGAACTGAAGCCGATCGACATGATCGCGCGGTAGCTGTCCGGTGTGTAACTGACGGCCAGCGAATGCGGGCTGGTGGTGATTGGCGAATTCCAGATGAAGCCCAGCGTGTAGCCATCAGCCGCGGCCGCCGTCACTTGCGTCGTGCCGACGGTGCCGCCCGCACCCGCGCGGTTTTCCACCACGAAGCGCTGGCCGGCGGTTTGGCTGACAATCTCCGCCAGTTGGCGGGCGAAGATGTCGGTGCCACCACCCGGCGGGGCGGGTACCAGCAGGGTGACCGGGCGGACCGGATAGGTCTGCGCACTGGCGACACTGGCCAGCACAACACCAGCGAGCGCCAGTGCCAAGGAACGGGTCGAACGGGTCATGGTTTCCTCCGCCTATTTCAGGTCGATTGTGTAGTTGAACTGGTCAGCTGGTCCAAACGAGCGGCGCCATTCCAGCACGCCACCATCACGGCCAAAGGCCGTGCGCTCGATGATCGCGAGCGGCGTGCTGTCGGTGCAGCCAAGCGCCGTGGCGATCCTGGGTGTGGCGTGCCCGAAGCGGATCGTCTCGCGGGCACGCACCACGGTCTGGCCGCACCGCTGGTCGTAGAGCGGATAGAGCAGATCCCCGAAGGCATCGGCTGGCAGCTCGATCAGTGGCAGAAAGCGGTCGGCTGCCACTGCAATCTCCTCCACCAGGATCGGCACAGCGTTCACCGTGCGCTCGCGGAAGAGGTGCAGCACTGCAGCGTCGGCCGCGATTTCCAAGCGCGGGGCAAGGCCGGCTGCGGGTGCAACCCACCGGTCAAGGATACGCGCTTGCGGCTGCACGACCGTGCCGGCGGCATCGGTTAGCCGGAAGAATCGGAACAGCGCATTGCCGAAGTCTGGCCGGCGGACATAGGTGCCGCGGCCCTGCTGGCGTTCCAGCACGCCGTCACCGACCAACCCTTCCAGCGCCTTGCGCACCGTGCCGAGGGCGACCTGATAGTCCGCAGCCAGCTGGGTTTCGGCCGGCAAAAGGTCACCGGCGCGCCACTCACCCACAGTGATGCGTTCCACCAGCGCATCCTTCAGGCGCTGATAGATCGGCAAGCGCTGATCTGCGGCAAGCGCGACAGACATTCCGTAACCCCTCCACTCCTCTAGAGGATTAGAGGATGACGGCGCCGGTGGCAAGCCCTATCCTCTGCCCGCATGCCGCCCGATATCGTCGACACCCACGCCCACGTGTTTTTGCACCGCCTGCCGATGGCGGCAGAGCGGCGCTATGCGCCGGACTATGACGCGCCGATTGAGCTGTTCTTGGCACTGCTCGACGCCCAAGGTGTCGCTGCCGCTGTGCTGGTGCAGCCGTCCTTCTACGGCACGGACAACCGCTACCTGATCGAGGCGCTGGGGCACGCCCCGGATCGGCTGCGCGGCATTGCCGTGGCCGACCCAACCGTCCGGGATGCGACCCTGGACGCGTGGGCGGCGGCCGGCGTCGTGGGCCTGCGCTGGAACCTGATCGGCGCTGATCCGGCGCGTTTGTCTGACCCAAGTGAACAAACGCTGCTGCACCGCATCGCCGCCCGTGGCTGGCAGGTCGAGATCCAGGCCGAAGGGGCGGCCTGGATCCAAATCCTCCGAGCCCTCGATGGTATTGACGCACCGATCGTCGCCGATCACTTCGGTCGCCCAACCCCGGCGCTTGGCGTTCGCTGCCCCGGCTTCCAAGCGCTGCTGGCAGCGGGGGCGAGCCGGGACCTCTACGTCAAAGCCTCCGCCCCCTATCGCTGCGGCGGGGCGGACACGAAAGGATATACAGACAGTCTGCTCGATCGCCTCGGGCCGGAACGGCTGCTCTGGGGCAGCGACTGGCCGTGGACACAGCACGAGGCTGCACGTCAGTACGCCGATACCGTCACGCCCCTAGCGGTCACCACCGCCCCAACCGCGCGCCGCCTGTTCGGCTGGTAGACGCCACACTTGCTCGGACCCGCTGGATCGGCGAGGGTGGTGGGACCCATTTGGGGAGATTTCCACTGAGTCCCGAGCCGGCCGTCCTGAACCTGAAGATCCTCGCCGAGTTCCTGGGGGACGGCGACGCGATGCCCCTGCGCGCGTATCTCGATTTGTTTCGGCGCACGATCGCCGATGATCTGGTGCCGCGCTTGGTGGTCGCCTCGCAAACCGATGCGCCGGAGCAGCTGTTTTATCTGGCACACTGCCTGAAGGGCCTCGCCGCCCATGCTGGCGCCGACCAGATGGTGGAAGCCAGCCGCGCGCTAGAAAAGGCCGCTCGCGGCAGCGTTACGCCCGAGGCACGGCAAGCCGCCGCAACCGAACTCACCCGGGTGGCGGCACTCACCATAGCTGCAGTCGATCATGCCCTGGTGGACGCCTAAGCTATGTTGGATGTCGCGTTTGCCTTGATGTTGGCGCAGTCGGAACCACCCCCGGCGCAACCGCGCCCGGCCCAGCTGTGCGGTGGGCGCGATGGCTGGATTGGCCGACGGATTGGCGATCCAGGGCTCCAGGTCA
>JAAFHH010000194.1 GCA_013297545.1 Alphaproteobacteria bacterium | reverse complement strand
TCCAGCGGCTGACCGAACACCCGGGCGAGGTCGTGGGTGATGGCGCCAGAGCCGATCACCAGCACGCCCTCGGTGTCCAGTCCCTGCAGCGCCTGCCCTAGGGCGGCGGCGGCATGCGGACCGCCGCGGCGCGGCAGGCTGAGCTGCAGAACCGGGATGTCGGCCGCCGGGTAGGCGAGCCAGAGCGGGATCCACGCGCCGTGATCATAGCCGCGCACAGGATCCAGGCGGGCAGCGATGCCCGCGTGCGCCAGGCGATCGGCGATCGCCGATGCCAGTGCGGGCGATCCCGGCGCCGGGTAGCTGAGTTCAAACAGCTTCGGGTCGAACGGCCCGAAATCGTGGATCGTGGGCGGGGCCGCACTGCTGGTAAGCGTGATCGGATCGCCCTGGTGGTGGGCGGAGATGACGACGATCGCCTGTGGCCGCGGCAGATCAGCCGCGAGCCCGGCGAGGAAGTGGGTCGCCTGACTGCCGTCAATCGCGACCATGGGGGAGCCGTGGGATAGGAACAGAGTGGGCATGGGCTGGGCACCGGTGTGGGAGGATCGTGACCCCACTATGCCAGCGGCCAGAGTTGCCGATAAGGTCTGGCCCGGGCATGAACTGTTGCGGAATGGTCAACAATGGACCGGCTGCAGACCTTGCGTGTGGTGGTGGCGGTGGTGGAGGCCGGCGGCTTCACCGCGGCCGGGCGGCGGCTGGGTCTCACCACCGCGCGGGTGTCCCGCATCATCGCGGAAGCCGAGGCGAGCCTGGGCGTGCAGCTGTTCCAGCGCACCACCCGCCAAGTGATCCCAACCGATGCCGCCCTTGGGTTCGCCGGCCGGGTGGGGCCGATCCTGCCCCTGCTCGATGCCGCCGTCGCCGAGGCGCGCGACGCCCAGCCGGCATTGATGGGCCGGGTGCGGATCAGCGCGCCGGCATCGTTCGGTGCGGCCTACCTCACGCCCGTGCTGGCACGCTTCGCGCTGGAGCATCCGGGACTGGAGATCGAGGTCGGCTTCACTGACCGGCGGGTTGACTTGATTGCCGAGGGCGTGGATCTCGCGATCCGCGGCGGCGTGTTGCCGGACAGCGCGCTGGTCGCCCGGCGCCTTGCGCCGCTGGCCGTGGTGGTGTGCGCGCACCCGGATCTGGTCCGCCAGTTCGGCATGCCCGACCTGCCGGAAGCCCTGGTCGATTGGCCGACCATCCTCGACACCAACCGGCGCGATCCGCAGCTCTGGCCGTTTCAACGGGCGGATGGCAGCGCGCTCACGGTCGCGGTCACTGGTCGGCTGCGGTTCGCCAATGCCGATGCGTGTTTGGCCGCCGCCCTCACCGGCGCTGGTGCGACCTATGTGCCGACCTTTGCCGCCGGCCCCCTGCTGCAGGCCGGCACCTTGGTGCCGCTGCTGACCGGTTGGCGCCCGCCACCGAGTGCGCTCTACGCGGTCTACCCCTCGACCCGCTATCTGACTGCCGCCGTGCGCGCGACCATCGATTGCTTGGTCGCGGCGTTCAGCGGGGTGCCGAGTTGGGATCGCGGCTGGGGCTGATCAGGCCGACGGCAGCGCACCGGTCGGTGCCACGGCCGGCACCCAAACGCCCTTGTCGATGAAGCCTGCCTGCAGGCGCAAGTTCACTTCCCGCACGATCGCCCACTGCTTGCCAGCCTGGGTTTTGATGCGGGCGCGCAAGAAGAACAGGCCGCCTTCGAACCGCTCGATGCCCAGCACTTCGAAGGGGCCGAGCAGCCAGGTCGAGATGGTGGGGTCCGCGCGCATCGCGGCATCGATCGCCGCCAAGGTTGACTTCGCCGTTGAGACATCGCGGCCAATTTCGATCGGGATGTCGAAGCTGGCGTAGGAATAGTCGCGGGTCATGTTGGTGACCTCGCCCACCGATCCGAACGGGATCGAGATAACTGCCCCCGCCGCATCGCGCAAGGTGATGCCGCGGATGTTGATCGCTTCGACCGCGCCGGACTTGCCAGCGACCTGCACGATATCGCCGACCCGGATCGTGTCTTCGAACAAGATAAACAAGCCGGTGATGACATCGCGCACCAGGGTCTGCGCGCCAAAGCCGATCGCCAGACCAATGACGCCAGCACCGGCGAGCAAGGGCGCGATGTTGACGCCGAGTTCCGAGAGCACGATCAGGCCGGTCATCGCCACCAGCACGACCATCAGTGCGTTGCGGATCAGCGGCAGCAGCGTGCGGGTGCGCGCCGTGCGGGCGGCCGCATCAGCACCCCCAGTGGCGTCCCTCAGCATGCGTTCGAACGTGGCGGAGATGACTTCCCAGATCCCGAACGCGATGCCCAGCACGCCCGCGATCGTCACAATCGAGCCGACAACGCTGCGCCCGGCCGCCGACGCAAGCCAGCCGAAGCTGTTCACGCCCCAGACCTGCAGCAAGAAGATGCCCGCAATCAGCCACAGCGTGCTGCGCAGCACGGTGTTCAAGAGCGGCAGATAGCGGTCCGCCCGGGTTTGCAGATCGGGCAGGCGGGCCGAAAGATCAGTGCCGACCGAAAAGCCACGCTTGATCACCCAATCGATCAGGCGCCCGGCGTAGGTGACCGCGGTCAAGATCATCACCGTCAGCACCGTGACGCGCAGCAGGTAGGCAAACCCACCGGGGATGCCAACGGCCCAGATGAAGAACAGCGCCAAAACATAGCCCAGTGCCAGCACATGCCAATAGTCCGCCAGCCGATGGGCGAGACCGCGCAGGCGCGGCGGCGTGTGGCCATCCGGCCAGGCCGTACGGCCGCGGATCCAGCGCGCAACCGGCGTGCGGTTCTGCAGGATCAATATCGCGATCATGGTGACCAGGGTGAGACCGAGCAGGCGCTGCAGCACGACAAACGCACCGAGACCAAGGCCGAGCAGCTGGGCCGCCTCAATCGCGAAGGTGCCGTAGATCGCAATCGCAGCCAGCCGGCGCAGCCAGACGTAGAGGTACGCTGCCGTGTCATCCTCCAGCGGCACCAGCCGCAAGGGGGCAGCGCGCGGCTGCAGCACCGCCTCAATCACCAGCACGACGCCTTGCACGATCAACGCGCCATTGATCAGCGCCAGCGTGACCAAGCGCACGGTGGCGCTGGGCTCCACCACCGTCAGCGTCAGATAGGCCCCGGCGGCAAAGCCAAGGATGGCGAGCACGCCAAGGCATAGCCGCCCGAGCACCAGCGCCAAGCGCACCCACCAGGTCGACGGCACTATACCGGCCAAGCGGTGCTGGGTGGGGGCGAGCGCCCAGCGCACAAAGCGCCCGGCGATCCAGCCCGCGAGCAAGGTGGCGGCCAGCTTCCAGATCAGCTGGAACCAGCGCGCGAGGGCGGCTGGGTCGCGCACTTGTGCTTCGATCCAGGCGATGATCACCGGCGCGTTGCTGACGGCCGTCGTCGCCTCGCCGAGGCCAGCGCTGATCGCCCCCAAACTATCGGTCAACGCCGCCAGACCCGAGCCGAGCACACCCACCGGTGTGGGGGGCTCCGGTGCCGGCGGGGCCGTGCGCTTGGCCGCTTCGATCAGGCCCTGCAATTGCGTCGCAAAGGCTTGGCGCTGCGCGTCGTCTTGCAGCAGCTGCAGGATCTTTTCCAGATCTGGCGGCGGGGTCTGCGCGTGCGCTGCGAACGGCGCCAGCAGAAGCGAGAGGAGGAGGGCGAGGGTGCGGATCATGTGGGCGGGCTCGGCATAAAGGGGATTGCCTTCGGGCGCTCCGTTATGGTGATACCTTTGCCGCGCTTCAAGTCGATGAACACCGGCGCGTTCTGGGCAATCGAGCGGCGGTGCGAAATCATGATCACCGTGCGCCCGCGCCAGGTCTCGAACAGCGCTTCGACGATCGCGCGTTCGCCCTCTTCATCGAGGGAATTCAGCGCCTCGTCGAGAATCAGCGCCGGTGTGCGGGCAAGGAAGCTGCGCGCAATCGCAATACGCTGGCGCTCGCCCTGGCTGAAGGGGGCGCCGCGATCATCGATCGGCTGGTTGAGGCCAAGCTCGCTGCCCTCGACCCGGGCTTTGAGGCGTGCGCGCGGCAGGATGGCATCGGGATCCCACTGTTCACCCAGTGCGATGTTCTCGCCGAGCGTGCCGTGGAAGTAGGGTGCCGACGAGCGCTGGAAGCTGAAGAAGCGCTTGCGATCCGCCAGGGTCAGCTGGTCGATCGGCACGCCGTCAATCAGCACCTCGCCCTCGGCCGGTTTGATCAGGCCCAGCAACATGCCGAGCAAGGTCGACTTGCCCGACCCGCTGTCGCCGGAGATCGCGACATGGTCGCCCGCGCGAATGCGGATGTTGATGCCCCGCATGATCCATTCGCCCTGTTCGCCTTGGAAGCCAACATTGCGGAATTCAATCTCACCAAACTGCGGGTATTTGCCCTCCTGCCGGTCCTTCAGATCCTTGATGCCCAGCAGCGGGATCAGGCGGTTGTAGGCATTCTCCGCGTCCGTCAGCAGCGGTACGGCCTCGCCCACCTTGGACAGGCACGGGAACACCAGCACGGTGTAGTAGAGGAACACCAGCAGGTCGCCGAGCGGGCGGCCGGTCTCGGTCGATTGCAGGAAGAGGTAGAGCAAGCACACGGCCGACGCGATGCCGACGAAGAACTCGACGAACGCGAAGTAGGTTGACTGCCGGCGCCAGAGCACGAGGCCCATACCATGCATCTCGCGCCCGGCGCCCACCGTGCGGGCAAGGAACACTTGGCGGGCGGCTGAGAACCGCAAGTCCAAGTTCTGCTGGTAGAGGTTCGAGACCCAGCCGAGATAGCGCGCCTGGTTTTCCATCTGCTGCAAGAACACCTTCTTGCGCCAGTTGGCATAGACTTGGATCAGGATTGAGAGCAGGGCGATTTCGACCATCAGGATGATCGCGAGCGTCGGCTGCAGCATGAACACGATGCCGATCATCATGGCGAGCTGGAACACCGCGAGCAGCGCTTGGACCACGACATCCTTGATCAGCCGCTGGATCACCTCAACGTCGCCGACCACGGCCGCCAGCACTTTGCCAACCCCGAGCTTGGCGACAAACTCGTACGGGCCTTGCAGCAAGTTCGCGGCGACATCGGCGCGAAACTTGCGGATGTAGCCTTCGGACAGAAACGTGGAGAGGTGTTCGTTGGCGATCCGAAACCCGAGGATCAGCACCTCAATACCGATGATCAGCGCACCGAACACATAGAGCAGGTTGGTGCCGCCGCCGGCCCACTCCTTCAAGTCCCCGAGCCAGGTGCCCGGCACCGGATCCTCGATGAGAAACTTGATCGGCAGCGGCCGCAGCACGATCAACACGGTCATCACCGCGGCCAGCGCCAAGATCACCGCAATCTTCCACCGATAGCGCCGGTCGTAGCGATGCAGCAGACGGTCAATCGCAGCGATGATCATGAGGCAGCCTCCAGCGGGTGGCTGACCATAGGCGAGGTAGGGGTGTTGTGGGAATTGGGGAGTGGGGTGAGGGGCTGCCTAAGCTTGAGATTTACGCCTCAAGCTTTCTGTGGCAAGCGCGCTTCTTAGCCTGGGAAGGTGCCAGAAGGTTAGAGACCCAGCTCCTGCTTCAGTGTCGTGAGGTCAGCAAGTAGGGCATCTTTCATTGACCGCGTGTAGATCCGTGCGATGTCTCCGTCGTTCTGAAATTTGATAATCTTTCTGAGATCACTCTGACGCGCCACCCAAGTCTCACCGTCGGTGAAAAACAAGAATGTGGTGTCTGTACGACGCGCGTTGATGATCTTCACTATGTCGCCGATGACATCGGTCATCTTCGAACCAGTGGCGCTGTAGCCTTTCGCTTCGATGATGATCCTCGGCGACGTCATGGACGGAATAGCGAAGTCGCACTTCGCCTCGATACCACCTTTGCCAATGAAGTTTCCTCGGCTCTGATATCGCTCTGCGAACACCGTCCTGACGATCGTTTCAGCGTAGTCCTCGATATCCCGTCCGCGCTTCTGACCCGAGATGGCGCTGCCCCGACCCGTCCGCAGGCGCTCGATCATCGTATCGGTCCAATGCAGCGGACGGTTCACTTCTCGCGTCATCGCACTCGAAAGGCCAAGGTGCTCCAACGCTTCTACGAAGCCCTCAGGATCTTTCCGGTAGCGTGTAACACCAGTTCCACCAGCGGGCAAAGCGCTCTTCAACATGATCTCAAACTTGTCTTTCGAAACACCCAAAAGCAGGCGAGCAATAAGAAGCCCGTCATCAAATCCATCTGACTTGTCTTCGGTTCCTCTCAACAGGGCATGAATGTCCTCGGCTGTGTATGCAGCCTTCTTAGGCCAATTGCG
>JAAFHH010000193.1 GCA_013297545.1 Alphaproteobacteria bacterium | reverse complement strand
CAGGTCGCCACCAGCGTGCGCGCGGCCGCCGCCCGGTCTTCAGCAATCGGCACAGTGACAGCGATGGACATCAACAGCTCCCGTTAGCGAACGAGAGGGAAGTGAGGCATGACGCCCCCGTCGTCAAACGACAGCGCTGCGGCGAAACCGCTCAGTCGACCAAGCGGTGCAAGATCACCGCCTCCGCCACGCCCTTCATCGGCAGCGATCCGATCGCCAGCGTCTCGTGCGGGATGTGGTTGGCGAAGCTTTCGGACATCAGCACATCGACGCCAACATCCTTGGTCAGCGACTCAATCCGCGCGGTGCGATTGACCGCCGGGCCAACGGCGTTGAAGCCCAAGCGGTCGAACGCACCAACATTGCCGTAGGTCACGACGCCATGGTGCAGGCCGATGCCGAAGCGGATCGGCGGCTGGTGGGCGCGCACGCGCCGCGAATTCTCAACTGCGACCGCACTCTGGGCATCGATCGCCGCATCAATGGCCGCCGAGCAGGCCGCACCGACATCGTCGCCGGCTTCGAACACCGCGAGCACGGCGTCGCCAATAAACTGCAAGATCTCGCCCCCACGGCTGGTGATCGCGGCGGTTGCGAGCGCGAAGTAGGTGTTGAGCAAGTCGACCAATGCTTCGGGTGGCAGCTCTTCAGACAGCTGCGTGAAGCCGCGCAGATCCGAATACCAAAACGCCGCCTCGATCCGATCCGCATCGCCGCGGCGGATGTGGCCGTTCAGCACCCGCTTGGCCGTGCGCTTGCCGACATAGGTCTCGAGCAAGGCAACCGCGATCTGGCGGTGGGCGTGGACGGCAATGCCGGCGGAGATCACGTGACCGAGGGCCGCCAGCTTGATCAGATCCGCCTCGGCAAACCCAGGAGCGCCGATTGCCATGCTGAGATAGCCACCGCGCTGTTGATCGAAGCGCACGGGCAAGATCGCGTAGTGCATCGCCCCAAAATCGCGCAGTTCGAACAGCATCGGGTGGTCGACCTCCGGCAACAGTTGATCCAGCCGCGCCGTGAGCCCCGACTGGGTCTGGCGCATGTGCTGCACCGGGCTGTTGATGAAGGTAGCGGTTTCGGTGACACCGTGCTGGGCAGTCCAGCCATCCACCGATTGGGTGTCGGCCCGCCAGCCGGCAGACCAGGCGGCGATCTCGGGGTGCAGGGTCTGGGCGCCGATGCGCAAGCGCACCAGCGGCACGCCCATCGCCACCAACCTGTCAGCCAGTGCGCCTACGAGGGCGGGCAGATCGGGCAGGATGGTCGCCTCGGTCGTGAACCAATCGGCCACGGCACCCCAGTCATAGCCGCCGGGCCGGTAGAGGTCCGCCAGCGAGGTGGAGGGCGGCAGGGGGATCAGAGTGCTCAAGCGTCTCTCCTCACGGGGGTCGCCGTGGTGCGGCGTGGGGCGCGTTGCCACGGGCCCGTCCAGGGCTTACTCTGCCGCCTTATGGAGCACCGCCGCCAGTCCCGTCGCCGCACCCGCTTTGACCCCGCGGTCACCCGGCCGGCGGTCGAGCAGTTTTCACAGATCCAGCAATCGGTCGGCCGCTTGAACCGCGACCTCGGCGACCTCGGCCGTTCAGCGGATTTGCTGTCCGGCAAAGTGCCGGGTTGGGTGATGCCAACCGTACGCATTGGCCTGATCGTCATCATCGCCCTGGTCGTATTCCTGGTGCAGCTTGCGTGAGGGCGTGATTCGCCGCGCGGGCTTCGCGATCGGCGGGCTCCTGGTGCTGTCGGCTGTCGCCGTGGTGGCGGCGGGCTGGTACATCGAGCGCACAGTGCGCCAGGACATCGACCGCTCGCTCGCCCAACTGCCGGGCGGCGCGGTTGCAACCTACAGCGCCCTCGACGTCGACATCCTTGGCCGGCGCGGCACGTTCCGGGACTTCATTGTGCTGCGCGACGGCCGCCATGTGCTGGAAGCAGCCGAGCTCTCGATCACCGATCCAGGCCCGGTGCTGCAGGGTGCGACCGGTCCAGGCACGCAGGCGATCGCTGGGCGGATCGAGGTCGAACGCCTCTCGCTCTCGCCGATCCCGGGCGAACGGGTGGCGATCGCCACACTCACTTTGGAAAAGCCGGCTGCTGATGCAGACCAGCTGCGGCAATTGGCGCTGGCGGATGTTGATCCCCCGCTTGCGGCGTGGCTGGGCGCGCTCAGCGTCGAGCGCGCAGTCGCAAGCGGTATCGCGCAGTTGGCAGCCGCTCCTGCTACCGCGGCGGTGGTTACCGTCGATGGTCTGGGGGCTGGCCGTATCCAGCGCTTGGGGGCGACCACCTGGGCCGTCGGCCCCTGGCTCGGCGCTGCCCTTGATGCCGAGGACGTCACCCTCGGCGGTGTCGACCAGTTGCTGCGCGGTGCTGCGGGTGCCGCCGTACCAGTCGCGGGTCGCCTGCTGGTGCGCGACGTGCGGTTCGCCACGGAGGCGGACCAACGCCTTTCCTTTGGCGAACTCTCCCTCGAAGCGTTTGGTCTGACCGAGCGGGCAAGCCCGCGCGGGGCCGATCGACTGATCGAATGGCTGACCAGTGTTTCGATCGGGGCCGCGCGCCTCTCATCGCTGCGCGCCGAGGAACCAAGCGAACGCCGGGTGTCGACGGCGCAATCAGCAACAGTCCGCGGCTGGATCGGCAGCAAGATCGACGCTGTTGAGGCACGCACGCTGAGCGTCACCTCGCCGGTGTTCGAAGCCCGGGTCGGCCGGCTGGCGCTCACCGGCTTTACCGGCGTCGCGCGCGATGCCGGCCCGCTGCCGACCGGCAGCTTCGCGCTCAGCGATCTCTTGGTCGAAGCACCGGATGTTGGTCGCGTAAGCCTAGCGCGTGCGACGTTCGACGCGAAATCGGCCTCGCCACCGTCGGCCTGGTACGCTGATCAGCGCATTGAAATCGGCCCACTGGTCTATCACCCCTCCTCCACTGCACAGGCCGCTGTCCCGTACGGCGTGCTGGCCGGGCGCGAGCGGGTGACGGCTACAACCGCGCTCACCATGACTGCCGCTGACGACAACCGGCGGCTGGCCGTCACGATCGAACTGCAGATCGCGGACGCGGGCGAAGCGACCTTGGCGCTTGATCTGGTGGACAGTGCGGCGTGGCTCGCCCTGGCACCGCCAGCAGCGAGTGCTGTCACCGGCTGGGGACCCGTGCGGGTCGAGCATGCGCGCCTCACCTACCGGGACCAGGGGCTGGTGGCGCTTGGCTTCGCTGCCGCTGGTCGCGCGACCGGTCTGCCGGCCGCGCAATTGCAGATGCTGATGCCACTGGCGTTGGAGCAGACCGTTCGGCGATCGGGCCGCGGTCCAGCCTCGCAAGCGGCCGCCAGTGTGCTCGCGCGGTTCTTGCAAACACCCGCCACGGTGACGGCCGTGTTCGCACCGTCCCGCCCGATGCGGCTCGACACCACGATCCGCTTGTTGCAGGAAGCGCCCGATGCGGCGGCCGATACCTTCGGCATCACGCTGACGACTGACCCCTAACCCCACCCACAGACTTGACGAGGGCGGGCGACCTCAGGCCCTCTCTTGCCAGCGCACCGCCCGCTTCGGAGGACCGACCATGGCCAGCACCCACGATACCAAGCCGATCGTCATCGACAGCGATGACCCGGGCTTCGGGCACGCGATGCCGATGCTGATCACGCAAGGTGCGTGCATCCTGGTGTTCGTCGTGATCCTCTACGCGATCGCGCTGCAGTTCGCCTGATCGCTACCAGTTGCCGCCCAGCGCCCGCACCAGGGCGACCAGGCTGAGCAACTGGGTTTCGCGCGCTTGCACCAGATCATCGTCGGTTGATTGGAACTGACGCTGGATGTCGAAGCGTTCAAACAGGCTGATTTCGCCATCCTGGAAGCGCTGATCCGCCGCCCGCAGGCTTTCTTCGGCGAGCACACGGGCCCGGCCGAGGATCTCGATGCGCTCATCCTCGCTCTGATAACCAACCAGGTTGCCTTCAACTTCCTGCAGGGCAACCAGCAGGGTTTGGTGGAACACCAAGCCCGCCTCCACCTGGCGTGCTTCGGCGAGTTCGACATTGGCGCGGATCCGCCCGCCATCGAACAGCGGCATCAACAGCGCCGAGCCAATGGTCCAGGCAAGCCCACCCGGCAGTGCCGACAACACCGCCGTCTGCGGCCCCAAACCCCCGGTCAGATTGAAGCGCGGATAGAATTCTGAAGCCGCGACCCCAATGCGCGCGGTTGCGGCCGCAAGGTCGCGTTCGGCCCGGCGCAGATCCGGGCGGCGCTGCACCAGATCCGAGGGCAAGCCGAGGTCTGGCAGGGGCGGTGCTTTGGGCAGTGGTTCGCGCCGCACCAGATCGTCCACCCGATCGGCCGGGCCTTCGCCGGCCAGCACGCCGATGCGGTGGATGCTGCGCTGCATGGCCGCGCGCAGCACCGGCACGCGGGCCCGCGCCCGCTCGTACTCGGCTTCCGCTTCGACTACGGCGATGCGCGTGGTTGCCCCCTCCGCCTGCAGGCGGCGGGTGGCGTCCAGGGTGTCAAACGCGGTTTTGACGCCGCGCTCGGCAATGTCCAGGCGCTGCTGCAGGGCGCGCAGCTGGATGTAGTTGCGCGCCATCTCGCCCGAGAGCGACAGACGCGCGTCCGCCAGTGCCATCTGGGCGGCGGCCGTGCCGGCGTCGGCTGCTTCGAACGCGCGGTCGCGCCGGCCGACCAGATCGACTTCCCAACTGGCATCAATGCCGACGCGGAAGGCATCGCGGGTCTGGGCGCGCTCCCCCTGGCGTTCCCCGTCGGTGGGTGTGCGCCGGCGGTTGAGCGAGTTCGCGAAGTTCAAGGTCGGCAGGTAGCTGGCCGACGCGCCATCGCGCTGGGTCACGGCTTGCCGCAGCCGGACCACCGCGATGCGGACATCATTGTTGTTGGCGAGCCCGCGTTCGATCAGCGCGTTGAGCTGCGGGTCTTCGAGGCGCCGCCACCAGGGATCGAGGGTGGCGAGCGGCCGCGCCGCGTCGGGCGTCACGGTCGCTGGCGCCGATGCAGGCGCAGGTCGTGCGATATCGCCGCGAAAGGCACCCGGCACGGCCAGGGTCGGGGGCTCATAGTCCGGCCCCACGCTGCAACCCGCGAGGGTGAAGACGACGCCAAACGTCGAAAGGGCGAACGACACACGCATGTGCGCCAAAGGTTAACCGAATGCGCCGGGTGCCGTCACTCGGCAGTCCTTGCCTAGGGCTTAGATGAACAGAACCTGGCCTTGATCGCCCGCCGCCAAGAAACTCGCGGCCCCTGCGACATCGGCACCCCAGGCGGGATCCAGGCGGGCTGCCGGCACCCGGGCGATGCGCAAATCCGCCTCACACGCGATCACCTTCACGCCGAGATCGCGACAGGCGTCGCGCAATTCGACAAAGCCGACCGTGCCGAGTTCAAGGCGATCCTCATCCTGATCCGCCCCGGGGAGATCGCGCCACCCGTCGGCCACCAGGGCGCGCACGGCCGGGCCTGCAAAGAACAGGGTCGCCGTGCGCCCCATCGCCGCGGCCGTGGCGGCCAGCACCAGCGCGTAGTGCACCCGGTCGTAGGCGTCAGCGTGAATGGCGATGGCGAGGGGGGGCTTGGGCATGGCCGCCAGCATCCGCTCCACCCGGCCTCCCTGTCCAGCCGCGCCGTCATGGAACTGACATCGCCTGCCAGTACGCTCCACCACTGCAGAGGAGCAGGCATGCAGCAGTTTCGCCTGGGCGTTGGCGCGCGGTTGTTTTTAGCGGTGATGGCAGTGGCGGCGTCGGCTGGCGTCGCACTCTGGCTGGGGGCGACTGCGCTCGCCGATTTTGGCCGGGCGACCAACACGATTGTCGACAACCGGCTGCCGGCGTTGATCGATGCAACGCAAGTGTCGGTCGACGTGCAGGCGATTGTCGCCGAAGCGCCAGCCGTGCTGGCGGTTGGCACCCAGTTCGAACTGGAAGCAGTGCAGTTCCGCATCACGGACCGGTTGGCCGCACTCCGCCTGCGGCTCGCCAAGCTCGAGGGGGTTGCGTCCGGCGGCCAGGATCTGGCGCGCCTGCAGCGCCTGGCCCAAGCGATCCAGGATGCCTTGCGCACGCTCGGCGACCAGCGTTCCCGCCGGCTGGCGCTGATCGTCGTGCGCGAACGGCTCTACACCCAGTCCGTCGCGATCCGCGAGGCGGTGACGATGGCGGCGGCGTCGGAAATCCCGGGCCTCGATCTGCGCACCTCGCTGTGGGCGGAAACCGCCAGCAGTGCGACCACCCTGTTGTTCTCCGGCCTGTCCGCCACTCGGCTGGTCGACCTGCAACCGCAGGTCGAGGC
>JAAFHH010000192.1 GCA_013297545.1 Alphaproteobacteria bacterium | reverse complement strand
CGTTGCGAGTTCGACCGCCATCTGCCTTCGTGTGCGCGGCGAGCCCTGGGGCTCGCGCGTCCCGTCATTGGCGCGGGTCCGTCCGGCAGGCGGGCCGACCATCGCCAAGCCGCACTATCGGGCAGCGCACCCCCAGTCGTCAAACCTGTCGCTTAGGCTTTGATTTTGTAACCGCGCGCCATCAACGTCCAGGCGAGGGCGAGCAGGCCGGCATTGACTGCCAGCAGCAGCGCCACCCCAACCACCACATCGCCATCCACCCGGCCGATGAAGCCCGCGCGGAACCCATCGATTAGATAGAAGAACGGGTTGGCGTGGGCGAGCGTGAACCAGGGTTCTGGCAGGCGCGCGACCGAATAGAAGGTGCCAGACAAGAAGGTCAGCGGCGTGATGATGAAGTTGGTCACGGCCGCGAGGTGATCGAATTTTTCCGACCACAAGCCGGCCAAAATCCCCAGCAGCGCCAGCATGGCCGAGCCGAGGATGCCGAACCCGAGCACCAGTTCCCAGCGCACCGGCACACCACCGCCGAACGGCAGCATGGCGAGGCTCGCCACCACGCCCACCAACAGCCCGCGGGTGACGCCAGCAGCCGTCATCGCGATCACGATCTCGCCGGGCGAGAGTGGCGGCATCAACAGGTCGACGATGTTGCCCTGCACCTTGGAGATGACCAGGGACGACGACGTGTTGGCAAAGGCGTTTTGCGCCATCGCCATGGCGACCAGGCCCGGTGCCAGGAAGGCAGCAAACGACACGCCGCCATCCATGATCCGATCATTACCAAGTGCCAGCACGAACACCGCGAGGAACAGCAGTGCCGTCACGCACGGGGCTGCGATGGTTTGGGTAGCGACAACCCAGAACCGCCGTGTCTCTTTTATGTAGAGTGTCCAGGCACCGGTCCAGTTGACGCCCCTGGCAGGCAGCGGGAAGCTTGGTGGCGGATTGGTCACGGTCGACAAGGAGAAGGGCTCCAGCATGGATAAACCGACGGCGACGCTAGGGGCTGAGACAGACGACCGTCCAGCCCGCAGTCCCAGCGTGGCACGCACGGCAGGTCCGCGTTTCGACCAGGCAGCCCTGCTGCGCTTCGCCCACTGGTATCTGGAACGCTGGGCCGCCTCCCGCACCATGGTCGAATCGGCCTTGAAGCGCCGCTGCGCCAAAGCGGTGCGCGCGGAGCTGTTGGAGCGCGAAGCGGCAGCCGAGCTGATCGCAGCAGTGCTGGCCAAGCTGACCGCCGACGGGCTGGTGCGCGATGACCTCTACGCCGAAGCACGCGCGGGCCGGCTCGCGCGGCGGGGCAAACCGCGCGGGCGGATCGCCGCTGATCTGGCGCAACGCGGCATCGATGCCGAGACCTCCGCCCACGCGCTGAGCGAGGCCGGGGTAGATGACCTCGTCGCGGCGAAGGTCTACGCCCGGCGCCGACGGCTCGGTCCGCACCGGCTCGAAGGCCGGGCTGATCACCGCAACCGCGACATCGCAGCGCTCGCGCGCGCCGGCTTCTCGTCCAGCGCCGCACACGCCGCGATCGACGGCGATGACACCTGAGACAGCAACCTATCTGATCGAAGACGCGTTGCACGCCGTGCTGGAGGCACCCGCCCTGGCGGCGGGTTGGCAGCGCTTGCACGATATCGCGCACCTGCTTGGGCCAAGCGATGCCGTCGCGGCGGCGCGGGCCCGGTCGTTCGCGCTGCTGTTGACCGACCCGACCGCGCGGTTCCTGCGCGCGGATTGCTGGCTCAGTCTGGATCGGCGGCCGCAGCTGGCTGTGCTGCGCGATATCGCGGCCACGCTGCTGCAGCCGCCGCGGGCGCCAGCACTCCGACTACAGGCGTTTGGTCAGCGGGCCTGGGCACAATTCCTCGGCCAGCGCGGCTCGCTCAGCGATCTGAAAACCTGGGCCGACGCGCTGCAGCTTGGCGCCCAGCAATACGCGATCGCAGCAACATTGCCCGCCGTGCGGCTGCGGATCCCCGATCAGCTCAGGCGCGTCGTGGTGGTGGCCTCGCACCTGGGCCCAGCCGATCACGCACCAACCGCCCTCGCCTTGCATCACGCGCGGCTATGGCTGGAGCAGGGCTGCGAGGTGCAGCTGGTCTCCCCGCTCGATGGCCATTTCCCGGACGCCGAACGCTACCTCGGCTGTGCTGGCAGCGCGCACGCACCGGGGCTCGATACGGCGCATTGGGGTCAGATCCTCCCGGCGTCTGTGCACACCGAGATCGGGCTGCAGCTGGCCTCCCCACTCGGTCGTTGGCGCGCGGTGCTGGGGACCATTGAACGGATGGATCCCGATCTGGTGCTGGTGGTTGGGTTTTTGAGCCCGGGTGCCTGGCGGCTCGCTGCGGCGCGACCAACGCTCGGGCTCAACATTCATGCGCTCGCCCCGCTCTATCCGACTGATGCCTGGCTCGCGGGCGATGGGGCGTTGCGCGATCCCTGGCAGCAGGTGCCGCCGGCCCACGCGATCGACTATCCCTGGCGAGTGGCGGCCCCGGTGGTGCAGGCACCCCGCGCGCGGGCCGACCTCGGTGTGCCGGGCGACGCGCTGCTGGTGGTCACGCCGGCGATCCGCTTGCATCAGGAGGCAACACCCGAGTGGGCAGCCGCCGTGCTGACGCGGCTGGCCGCCACACCAGGGGCGCGTTGGCTGCTGATCGCGGCGCAAGACCCGCGGCCGGCATGGATGGCGCATCCGCTGATCCACCACCTACCCTACGACGCTGATCTACCGGCAGTGCTGACGGCGTGCGATTTGATGCTCAACCCGCCGCGGCTGGGCGGCGGGATTTCGGTTGCTCTGGCCATGGCGGTTGGCCTGCCGGTGATCGCGCACGCTGGCAGCGACGGTGGCGACAAGCTGGGCGCCGATGCAGTCCCAGACGAGGCTGCTGCCTTCGCCCTGCTGGATCAGCTGTTGACCTCCGCCGACACGCGCAAGGCGTTGGGTGCCCGCCTGCGCCTGCGCTTCGCTGCACGCTTGGACCTGGCCCACGCGGGCGCGCCGCTGATGGCTGCGGGCGAGATTGCACTCGCATGCTTCAAGCAGCGGGTGTCAGCCGCTTCTTGATCTGCGCCGGCACCCCGACCACCAACACATCCGCCGGCACGTCTGCCAGCACCACGGCACCGGCCCCGACGAACGCGCCGTCGCCGATCGCCAGCCGCTCCAGCACGGTTGCCCCAAGGCCAATCGTAACACCGGCCCCGATCCGGCACAGGCCACCGACGTTGGCGCCAGGCTGCACCCGGCTAAATCCGTCGATGGCGGTGTCGTGGCCGACCGTGGCACCGCGGTTGATGAACACGTGGGGGCCAAGGCGCGCGCCGGCGGCGATCACGCTGTTGGCCCCGACGAAGCACCCCGCGCCCAAAGTCGCCAGCGGCGAGACATAGGCGGTTGGGTGACAGAGGGTGGTGAAGCTGAGGCCAAAGCGCTGGGTCAACTCCGCCGCGAGGGTCCGGCGCGCCGGAGTGGTTGGCCCGAGCAGATAGCGCTCCTCCGCGGCCGGTTCAAACGCCGCCAGCGCCACCACCTCAGGCACCGGACCGAACGGTGCCAGGGCAGCCAGCCGGTCAGCGAGCGACGGCTCGCCGGGCACGAGTTCCTCTTCTTGGTTGACGACGATGCGGCCAATCCCGACAGATTGGGCAATGGCGGCGTCAAACAGATCCGAGAGGATGGCACTGGTGCCAAACACGACAAGACGATGGTTCGGCATCCGATGCTCCGGGCTGAGGGGTTGCGCACTCAACCCGCGCGCGGATCGGCCGGTCAATCCCCAATGACGGAGTGGCTGCGCGTTGGCGCGCCGGCGCTGGAACCGGCTTGGTTTGAGGAGGTACGCCAGGTGCTCGCCTCCGGCTGGCTGGGCACCGGGCCGCGGGTCGCCGCGTTCGAGCAGGCGTTCGCCGATCACCGGTCAGTCCCGGTCGAGCGCGTGGTCGCGACGCAGTCCTGCTCGGCCGCGTTGATGTTGGCGCTGCAGGTCGCCGGTATCGGGCCCGGCGACCAGGTGTTGGTGCCGGCCTATACCTTCGCTGCCGCCGTCAATGCCGTGCATCTGGTGGGGGCAGAGCCAGTGCCGGTCGACAGTGTCGCGGGTGGGGTGGTCATGGATGCCGATCACGCGGCCGCGCTGATCGGCCCGCGCACCCGGGCGATCATGGTGCTGCATGTCGGTGGTGCCGCCGCCCCGATCGCCGCGTTCGCCGCCATCGCCGCACGGCACGGGCTCACCCTGATTGAGGATTGCGCGCACGCGCTGGAAACCCGCAGCGCCGGCACCTTGGTCGGTCGCCAGCATTTTTCCTGCTTCAGCTTCCACGCGACCAAAACGCTTGCCTGCGGCAATGGCGGCATGCTGGTCACCCCAACCGCGGCAGAGGCAGCAACCGCGCGTCGGCGCGCCAACCACGGCGTCGCGCAGGAGGCCTGGCAGCGGCGCCTGACCGGCCCGCCAGCCGACTATTGCGTGCTGTCGACCGGCTTCAAGCTGCGGATGTCCGACGTTGAAGCCGCGATCGGGCTGCCGCAGTGGCCCGGGATCGAGGCACGGCGCGGCGCGCGGGCGCAGATCTGGCAGCGGTATCGCGCGGCCCTGGCGCACCTGCCGATCACGCTGCCGGTCGCGGACGCGGGCCACGCGCACTACCTGTTCTCGATCCAATTGCCGCCGGAGATCGACCGCGCGACCGTGCTCGACCAATTGTCGGCCGCGCACATCGGCGCCGGTGTGCACTACCGCGCGCTGACCGACCAACCAGGCCTGCAGGACTGCTTCGGCTGGCGCGCGCAGACAACGCCGATCGCGACAGCTGCCGGCCGCGCCACCCTCTCTCTGCCGCTCAACGCCCGCATGGGCGAGGCGGACGTGGCCCGCGTCGCAGCCGCCCTCACCCGTGGCATCGACGTCGCCGCGACTGCGTAACGCCGCGACGATGGTCGAGGTTGAGTACCACCACGCCAAAGCGCCATACTGCAGCCCAATCCCGACGCCCTGGACTGGCATCGGGTGCACATAAGTCCTGCCGCCTGGTTCGCGCGGCCGTTGGGGAGGAATTCACGGATGTCGCAGACCTTTGCACCACCCGCTGCCATCGCGGCCAGCGCCCATATCGATGCTGCCCGCTATCAGGCGATGTACGCGGCCTCGATCAAAGACCCGACCGCGTTTTGGAGCGCTGAAGGCAAGCGGCTCGACTGGATGACCCCCTACACCCAGGTAAAGGATGTCGACTACACCGGCGATGTGCGCATCCGCTGGTACGCCGATGGTGTGCTGAACGTCGCGGCCAACTGCATCGACCGGCATTTGGCGACCCGCGGCCAGCAGACCGCAATCATCTGGGAAGGCGACAACCCGGCTGAATCGAAGCACATCACGTACGCCGAGCTCTACGCCGAAACCGTCAAGATGGCGAATGTGCTGAAGGCGCGCGGCGTCAAGAAGGGCGACCGGGTCACCATCTACATGCCGATGATCCCGGAAGCGGCCTACGCCATGCTGGCGTGCGCGCGCATCGGCGCGATCCATTCGATCGTGTTCGGCGGCTTTTCGCCCGACAGCCTGATCAACCGTATCCAGGACTGCGACTCGACCGTGATCATCACGGCGGACGAAGGCCTGCGCGGTGGCAAGCGCGTGCCCTTGAAGGCGAACTGCGACGTGGCGCTGCAGCAGTGCCCGGCCGTCACCACCGTGCTGGTGGTCAAGCGCACCGGCGGGGCGATCGACATGATGGCGGGCCGCGACATCTGGTGGCACGAAGCAGGTGCCACCGTCGCCAATACTTGCCCGCCGGAGCCCATGAACGCTGAAGATCCGCTGTTCATCCTTTACACCTCAGGCTCGACTGGTAAGCCGAAGGGTGTGTTGCACACCAGCGGCGGGTACCTCGTCTATGCCGCGATGACCCACCAGTATGTCTTCGACTACAAGGATGGTGACATTTACTGGTGCACGGCCGATGTCGGCTGGGTCACCGGCCACAGCTACATCATCTACGGGCCGCTCGCGAACGGCGCGACGACGCTGATGTTCGAAGGCGTGCCAAGCTACCCCGATGCCTCGCGCTTCTGGCAGGTGGTCGACAAGCACAAGGTCAACATCTTCTACACGGCACCTACCGCGATCCGCGCGCTGATGCGCGATGGCGAAGGGCCGGTGAAGTCGACCAGCCGGGCGTCGCTGCGCATCCTCGGCTCGGTCGGTGAGCCGATCAATCCGGAAGCTTGGCTTTGGTACCACAATGTGGTGGGTGATGGCCGCTGCCCGATCGTCGACACCTGGTGGCAGACGGAGACCGGC
>JAAFHH010000191.1 GCA_013297545.1 Alphaproteobacteria bacterium | reverse complement strand
GGATGGCGCGGCTTGGCCAGAGCTTGAGCAACGGCGACCAGGTCGAGATCATCACCTCGCGCACCCAGACCCCGTCGCCAAACTGGGCGGACATGGCGGTTACCGCCAAGGTGAAGGCGCGCATCCGCCGCTATGTGCGCCAGCAACAGCGCACGCAGTACGTCGCCTTGGGTAAGGAAATCCTGCAGAAAGTGTTCCGCCAGGAAGCAGTACCGTTCGCGGAAAAGTCCCTCGAAGCGGTGCTCAAGCAGTTCAAGGCGGAGAAGATCGAGGACTTGTTCGCCATCGTCGGCGAAGGCGAACATACGGGGCGCGAAGTGCTGCACGCGGTCGCCCCGCACACCAAGCCGACCGTGCCAAAGTCGGGCGACGACATCGTCGTGCCGATCACGCGCGCGCGCAAAGTCGACCGGGAGAAGGGCAAGATCGCGCTGTCCGGCTTGATCCCGGGCATGGCGTTTCACTACGGCCGCTGCTGCCACCCGCTGCCCGGCGACCGCATCGTCGGCATCGTGCAATCCGGCAAAGGGGTGACGATCCACACCATCGACTGCATCAACCTGGAACAGTTCCAAGACATGCCGGAACGCTGGCTCGATGTCGGCTGGACCGAAGATGGCACTGATGATCAGCAGGTCGGCCGGCTTGCCGTCGTGGTGCACAACGAACCGGGCTCGATGGGGTCGCTATGCACGGTGATTGGCCAAAACCGCGGCAATATCTCCAACCTCAAGATCGTCAACCGGCAGTTGGATTTCTTTGAGCTGCTGGTCGATATCCAGGTCGACAATGTCCGCCACCTGACCAACATCATCGCGGCCTTGCGGGCCACCCCTGCGATCACGTCTGTCGACCGCGCACGCGGGTAGGATCAAGATCGCGCCTATGATTATTGGCCTTGGCACAGACCTGTGCGCGATCCCCCGTGTCGAGCGCGTGCTCGACCGTTTCGGCGAGCGGTTCTTAGCGCGCGTGTTCACCCCAACCGAGGTGGCAAAAGCCCGCCGGCGGGCGACCATGGCGCCTACACTCGCCAAGCGCTTCGCCGCCAAGGAGGCGTGCGCCAAGGCGCTCGGCACCGGGTTCTCGCGCGGCGTGTTCCACCGCGACATCGGGGTCGTCACGCTGCCCGGTGGCAAGCCCGGCCTGGTGCTGACTGGGGGCGCCTTGAAGCGCCTCGAAGCCCTCACCCCCCCGGGCATGGTGGCCCGGATTGAGCTCACCTTGACCGACGAGATCCCGACCGCCCAAGCGATCGTGCTGATCCAAGCGCTGCCCGCATGAGAGCGGCGCGCCCAACCACCGGCATGGTGCTGATGCTGATTGCCGTTGGCGTGTTCTCGGTGATGGACGCGCTGGTCAAGCTCGCGACCATAGAACTGTCGCCGGCCCAAGTGACGTTCTGCCGGGCCGTGTTCGGCTTGATCCCGGTGCTGGCCGTGCTGCCGCGCTATGGCGGCTGGTCCGCCTTGAAGACCCGGCGACCCTTTGCGCATGTCTTGCGCGCGACCCTCAATCTTGCGTCCATGCTGCTGTTCTTCACTGGCATTCGGGACTTGCCGCTGGCGACGGCGATTGCGATTGCCTTCTCCGCCCCCTTGTTCCTCACCGTGCTGTCGATCCCGCTGCTCGGCGAGCGGGTGGGTATCCACCGCTGGGGGGCGGTGCTGGTCGGCTTCGGCGGCGTGATCTTGATGACTGACCCTGGTGGCACCGCCATCGGCCAGGCCGAGCTGATGGTGCTGGCGAGTGCGTTCACCTACGCGCTCAATCTCGTGCTGGTGCGCAAGCTCGGGGTGCAGGAAACCGCGGTGGCCCTTGCGTTCTGGGCCGGGATTGGCGCGGTGACCGTGATGGCGATGGTGATGCCAACCCTGTGGGTAGCACCCGCTGGGGCCAGCACGTGGGGGCTGCTGGTGCTGATCGGCCTGCTCGGTGGCTGCGGGCAGCTGTTGATGGTCACGGCGTTCCAGCGCGCGGAGGCCTCGCTTCTCGCCCCCTTGGACTACACGGCGCTCGCCTGGGCTGCCGGGCTTGGGATCTTGATGTTTGGCGAGTGGCCAGCCCTCAACGTCTGGCTGGGGGCTGCGATCGTGGTTACCTGCGGTCTTTACATCTGGCACCGCGAGCGGGTGCGGCAGCCCGCATGACGGCGCTGTCCGGCATCGCCGCGCGGGCCGGAGCAGTTCTGCTGTTTGTCTCCAGCGACGTGTGCGCCAAGCAGCTGGCGGAGCTTGGCCATTCGGCCTGGCAGCTGGTGTTCGCCGCCAATGTGATCGCGCTGGTACCCGTCGGCTATGCGCTGAAACGCAGTGGTGGGCTGGTGGCACTCACCTCCGTGCGCCCTCGCCTGCAGGCCTTGCGCGCCCTGCTCGGCCTCGGCGGTATGACCCTGTTCTTCGTTGGGCTCGCTCAATTGCCGCTGACGGATGCGGTGACTCTTGGCTTCACCCAACCCGTGCTGGTGACGATCCTCGCCTCGCTCGTGCTGGGGGAGCGGGCACGCTGGCAGAACTGGGCCGCCTTGGCGCTGGGCGCGATTGGGGTGCTGATCGTGCTGCGCCCCGGCAGCGGTGTCGCACAGCTTGGCGCCCTGTTCGTGCTCGCAAGCGTGGCCTGCGCATCGGCTGGTAATGTGCTGCTGCGCGTGCTGGCGCGCACGGACGCCCCGGCCGCAACCGCGTTCTGGTGCTGCATCGGTATCGCTCTCGCAACCGGCGTCGTTATGCTCGCGACCGGCGTGCGCGTCCCAGAGACCCCCCGCGAGGTGTTGCTGCTGCTCGGTCTTGGCTTGATGAGTGGGACCGCGCAGTTCTTGATGAGCCTCGCGCTCAAGCTCGCCGCGGTCGCAGTGATCGCGCCGATCCAGTACTTGGCGCTGCCGATCTCAGCGGTTTATAGCTGGCTGATCTGGCAGCAGGTGCCCGATGCCTGGGGCTGGCTGGGGGCTTTGATCATTGTCGCTGCCGGCGCCCTCACCTTGATGTCGGGGCGCAGCCGATGAGTGCCGGGCGCGGCATCGCCACCATCGTGGTCAGCTTTGCGCTGTTCACCACCATGGACACGATCATCAAGTGGCTGATCGGCGAAGGCTATAGCGTCTGGCAGGTCGGCTTTTGCCGCGGGGTCTGCTCGCTGCCGCTGGTGTGGTGGCTGGTGCAGCGCGAAGGCGGGTTGGTGACGTTGAAAACCCGCCGACCGATCCTGCACATCTGGCGCTGTGTGACCGGGGTCAGCGCCATGCTGCTGTTCTTCTTCGCGCTTGGCGGTTTGCCGCTGGCGGACGCGGTCACGCTTGGCTTCAGCCAGCCGTTTGTGATCACCGCGCTCTCCGTGCCACTGCTGGGCGAAAAGGTTGGCCGCCATCGCTGGGGGGCGATCATCGTCGGCTTCATCGGTGTCTTGATCGTGCTCCGGCCCGGGATGGGGGTGCTGAACCCATCCTCCTTGATCGTGCTGGCGAGCGTGGTGTGTTCTGCCTTCGCGATCATCTCGATTCGGCAGTTGGTGCGCACCGAAAGCCCGGCGGCGATCGTGCTGTGGTTCACGGTCGCGACCTCCGTCGTCTGCGGTGTGATGCTGCTGATCACCGGTGGGCGCTGGCCAAATGGCTGGCTGGAGCTCGGCCTCTTGGTGCTGATCGGCGTGCTCGGCGGCTTTGGCCAGCTCGCCTCCGTGCTGGCGTATCGCTTGGCCCCGATCGCGGTGCTGGCCCCGTTCCAGTATGTCGCGCTGCCGTTCGCGGTGGTCTATGGCTGGTTCGTGTTCCAGGTCTGGCCCGACAGCTGGGTCTGGGTTGGCAGCGCGGTGATCATCGTCAGCGGTCTCTACATCCTGTGGCGCGAGACGGTGCGCCGGCAGACGGTTTAGGCGTCAACTAGGTCGAGGCGGCGTTCAATCCGCTCGATGCGCGCGGACATCCGATCAAGGGCGACCTGCTGCCGCCCCGCGATCTCATGCAGTCCCACGAGATCGCGCCGCACACCGACAAGCGCTGCATCAACCCCGCTCGCGCGTTCCTTCAGATCGCGCAAATCCTCCCGGATCGCCCCAATCCCCGCGTCAAGGCGGCGAAGATAGCCCAGCATCAGGTTTTCAGGCTCGTCGGTCATGGTACGGTCGTAGCGCAGACACCCGAGCGCGTCATCAGGTTCGCGCAGCGTGGATCGCCCAGCCGGTGGCCTGCAACCACTCGCATTAAGCTGGACAGGGCTCGCGCCCCCGTGTCTAAGTGCGGCGCTTCGAGCCCTGGAACCTCGCCCCTATGACCGGTCGTGAGCACGTGTCTGAAAAATCTACCAGCTCCGCCGGGGGCTTTTGGGAAACCGTCAAAACCATCATCTGGGCTGTCGCGATTGCCGTTGGCATTCGCACAGTGGCGGTGGAGCCGTTCAACATTCCCTCTGGATCGATGATCCCGAGCCTGTTGGTGGGCGACTATCTGTTCGTCTCCAAATGGTCCTACGGCTATTCGCGCCATTCGATGCCGTTCAGCCCGCCGGTGTTCTCCGGGCGGATCTTGTCGTCCGAGCCGGAACGCGGCGACATCGCGGTGTTCAAGCTGCCGAGCGACAACCGCACGGACTACATCAAGCGCATCATCGGCCTGCCCGGTGACCGGGTGCAGATGCGCGGTGGTCGCCTGTTCCTCAATGGCACCGAGGTGCGGCGCGAGCTCTTACGCGATGTGTCCTACATCGAAGGCGGCATCCAGTACCGCGCGATCGAATACCGCGAAACGCTGCCCGGTGGGCGCCAACACTTAATCCACGAATTCCGCGACAATGACATGCTGGACAACACCCCGGAAGTCACCGTGCCGCCTGGCCATTACTTCATGATGGGCGATAATCGCGACAATTCCCAAGACAGCCGGGTTCCGCAGCTGGTCGGCTTCGTGCCGCACGAAAACTTGGTGGGCAAAGCCCAAATTCTGTTCTTCTCCACCAACGGCAGCGCGCAACTGTGGGAGATCTGGCGGTGGCCGACCGCGGTCCGCTACGAGCGCCTGCTGCAGATGGTGCGGTGACCGCGGCCGAACTCGCGGTGCGCCTCGGCCACCGCTTCGCCGATCCCGATGTGTTGATCCAAGCACTCCGCCACGCGTCGACCGCGCGCGGCCAGGACCGCGGCAATGAACGCCTGGAGTTTCTGGGCGACCGGGTGCTCGGCATCATCGTGGCCGAACTGCTCTACCGCCGGTTTCCGGACGAGCGCGAAGGCTTGCTGGCGCGCCGGCACGCCGGCCTAGTCAACCGCGCGACCTTGGCGGATGTGGCGCGCGAAATCGGCGTCGATGACGCGATCGTCTACGCCAAGGGCGAGCCGCGCCACAGCGACCGACCGGCGGTGGTGGCGGATGCGCTCGAAGCCGTGGTGGCCGCGATCTACCTGGATGGCGGCTTGGAGGCCGCGCGCACCTTCGTGCACCAGCACTGGGTCAAGCGGATGGAGGCGACACCAAAGGCGCCGCGCGACGCCAAAACCGCGCTGCAGGAATGGGCGCTCGGGCGTGCCTTGCCGCTGCCGGTCTACAAGGTGGTGGCAACCGACGGGCCGCCGCACCAGCGCAAGTTCACGGTCGCGGTGGAAGTCGCCGGCCAAGTCGCCGGGGGTGAGGGCAATTCGAAACAATCGGCAGAGAAGGCTGCGGCAACCGCCCTGCTCGCCTGCCTGGAGGCAGTGCGATGAGTGGTGAGACCCGGTGCGGCTTTGTGGCGTTGATCGGCGCACCGAACGCCGGCAAGTCGACCTTGATGAATGCGCTGGTCGGCAGCCACGTCTCGATCGTCTCGCCCAAGGTGCAGACCACGCGCAACCGCGTGCTCGGGATCTTGGTGGAGGGCGCGAGCCAGATCGTGCTGATCGACACGCCCGGCATCTTCCAAGCCCCTAAGCGCCGGCTGGAACGCGCCATGGTGCAAGCCGCTTGGACCGGGGCGGGCGACGCCGATGCCGTCGGGTTCCTGTTTGATGCCAGCCGCCCGGATGACAATGAAGCGCGCGGGCTGATGGAGCGCTTGGTGAATGTCACCGCGCCCAAGCTGTTGATCTTGAACAAGATTGACCTGATCCGCCGCGACACGCTGCTCGGCCTCGCCCAGCGCTTGAACAGCGAGGCGGCGTTCGAGCGCACCTTCATGGTCTCGGCGCTGAATGGCTCTGGCGTGGACGACATCAAGGCAGATCTGGCTGTGCGCGTCGCCCCCGGCCCCTGGCACTACCCGGAAGACCAGCTGGCGGACATGCCGCTGCGCCTGCTCGCTGCCGAACTCACGCGCGAGCAGATCTTCTTGCAGCTGCACGACGAGCTGCCCTACAGCGCGAT
>JAAFHH010000190.1 GCA_013297545.1 Alphaproteobacteria bacterium | reverse complement strand
CTCGTCCGTGCGCCAGCGGTACAGCAGATCAACCAAGCAATGGTCGAACTTGGAGACCAGCAGCAGCACCTTGCGCCGCTGCCCGCGCGGCCGGATCGTCCAGCTCAGACCCAAACGCTCGCTGTCGAGGGCAAGCGCGGCGCGCGCCGCCACCGCGCCGTCATCATCGCCAACCCGGGCGAACACCACGCGCAGGAAAAAGCGGTTGGTGTCGACATCGCTGTACTGCTGGGAATCAAGGATGTTGTACCCGGCGGCAAACAACCGCCCGGCGACCGCGGCGACAATGCCCGGGCGATCATCCGCTGTCAGCGCCAGCACATAGTCACAAACCGTCATCGCCCGCCCCCCAGTGAGCCGCCATCGCTGCCAGGAAACACGCGCAGCAGCAAGCGCGGCGAAGATCATCTTGCCCTTGTACGGAAAGCTGCCGCAGGGTTCATGACCGGCGGGAGCGAGGCGACGTGAGCAGTGGGCGGTATTCCGGGTTTCGATTGCTGCGCGAGGCGATGGCCGGTCACCAGGGCTGGCGGCGCGCTTGGCATCCGGCCGAGGCCAAGCCGCACTACCGAATCGCGATCATCGGCGGCGGTGGCCATGGTTTGGCGAGTGCCTACCACTTGGCCAAGACCTACGGCATCCGCGATATCGCTGTGCTGGAACAGGGGGCGATTGGCCAGGGCAACTTGGGCCGCAACACGACGATCGTGCGCTCCAACTACTTCACCGCCCCCAACATCCGCTTCTATGACGCGGCTTTGCAGGGCTGGGAGCGTTTTGAGCAAGAGCTCAATTTCAACGCCATGGTCAGCCAGCGCGGCACGCTCAACTTGATCCACACCGAAGGCCAGCGCGATCTGTTTGCGCGCCGCGCCAACGCCATGGCGCTTGAAGGGGTGGACGCGGAATACGTCGACCCTGCGGGCGTGAAGGCGCTGGTGCCGTTGGTGGAATTGACCAACGCACGCTACCCGGTGCTCGGCGGGTTTCTGCAGCGCCGCGGCGGCACCGTGCGGCACGATGCAGTCGGCTGGGCCTATGCCCGGGCGGCGAGCGACCTCGGCGTCGATATCGTCGAGCACACAGGTGTCATCGGCATCACACCCGGCCACCCGATCACGCTCTCCACCACCGCCGGCCCGGTGACGGCGGAGCGGGTGTTGCTGGCGGTGGCCGGTCATTCCTCCACGCTCGCCGCCATGGCCGGGTTCCGGCTGCCGATCGAAACCTACGCGCTGCAGGCCTTCGTGACCGAGAGTGTGAAGCCCGTCCTCGACCTCGTGGTCACCTATGGCGGTGGGCACTTCTACGCCAGCCAATCGGACAAGGGCGGCATCGTGTTCGGTGGCGCGACCGACGGCCACAACAGCTACGCCCAGCGCGGCAGCTGGCCGCAAGTGGAAGAAACCATGACCGCGGGCCTGACCTTGATGCCAGCGCTCTCCCGCCTGAAAGTGCTGCGCCAATGGGCCGGCGTGATGGATATGTCGATGGATGGGTCGCCCATCGTGTCGGACACACCCGTCCCCCACCTCTACCTCTCGACCGGCTGGTGCTATGGCGGCTTCAAGGCGATCCCGGCCGGCGGCTTGGTCGCCGCCCACTTGGTCGCGACCGGCACACCCCACCCGTTGGCCGAACACTTCCGGCTGGGCCGGTTCCGCGCTGGCGCGCAGATCGATGAGCGTGGCGCCGGCCCCTATCCGTGGGCGCACTGAGCCATGCTGCGCATCCCCTGCCCGCACTGTGGTGTCGCCGACGAAGCGGAATTCCGCTATCGCGGTGACGCGTCCGTCACCCGCCCGCCGGCCGATGCCGGGGTGGATGCGTTCCACGACTACGTGTTCTTGCGCGACAACCCGGCGGGCTGGCACCTGGAATGGTGGCAGCACGCCCATGGCTGCCGGGCGACCTTCCAGGTCAAGCGCCACACGGTCAGCCACGTGATCGCCTGGAGCGGCTGGCCGGGCGAGGCGCCGCCATGACCGGCCGGCGCCTGACCCGTGCTGCGCGGATCGACCCCGCCCAGCCGCTCAGCTTTCAGTTCGACGGGCGTGCCTTCCAAGGGGTTGCGGGCGACACGCTCGCCTCTGCCCTGTTGGCCGCGGGGGAACGGGTGGTCGGCCGATCTTTCAAGCTGCACCGGCCGCGCGGCATCGTGACCGCAGGTCCTGAGGAACCAAACGCCCTGGTCGAGTTGGGCGAGGGCGGGTTTCGCGAACCCAATGTGCCGGCGACGATCGTTGAGCTCGCCGAAGGGCTGGTCGCGCGCAGCCAGAACCGCTGGCCGTCGCTGCGGTTCGATCTGATGGCGATTGCCGGCTGGTTCGCCCCGTTGTTGCCGGCCGGGTTCTACTACAAGACCTTCACCTGGCCGGCGGTTTCCTGGGAAACCCTCTACGAGCCCGCGATCCGCCGGGCCGCGGGCTTGGGCCGGGTCGCGGAACTGCCGGATCCCGATCGCTACGATGTCCGCCACCGCTTTTGCGATGTGTTGGTGATTGGTGCCGGTGCGGCTGGTTTGGCGGCGGCTGCTCGGTCCGTTGCGGCCGGGGCGCGCACCATCCTGCTGGACCAGGATTTTGACACCGGCGGCGGCACCCTGCTCGACCCGGCGTGGGACCCGTGGCGCGCAGCACGGCTGGCGGCGGTGTCGGACTGCCTGCTCGCCCGCACCACCGCGATTGCCGGATTTGACCACGGCGTGGTCGCCGCGGTCGAGCGCCGGGTCGGTGGCCAGCGCCTGCATTTGATCCGTACCGAGCGCATCGTGCTGGCAACCGGCGCGGTGGAACGGCTGCCGGCGTTTCCCGGCAACGACCGGCCCGGCGTGATGTTGGCCGGGGCGGCGCGCAGCTACCTCAACCGGTTCGCGGTCGCGGTGGGCGAGCGGGTTGCCCTGTTCGCCGGCAATGACGAGGCCTATCTGGCGGCCTTCGACCTCGTGGCCGCCGGTGTTGACGTGCTGGCGATTATCGATCCGCGCCCAACAGCAGCGCCGATGGCCGCCGCGCGCGATGCTGGCATCACCGTGTTCGCGGATGCGGCTGTGGTCGCAACCAAGGGCCGCACGCTCGGCCAGATCACGGTGCGCCTGAGCGGCGGCCAGCGCCGGGACATCGGCGTCGACACGCTGCTGGTCTCTGCCGGCTACAGCCCGCAGGTGCAGGTCGCGAGCCAGGCCCGGGTGCCGCTCGTGTGGCGGCCCGCGATTGCTGGCTACGGGTTGGCACCCGATCCGCGCTGGCAGGCGGCTGGGGCGGCGGCTGGTGTCTTCGGCCTCAGTGCGGCGGCTGCCGATGGCGACCGGGTGGCGGGCGAGGTGCTCGCAAGCCTCGGCCGCGCCAGCGCGCCCGGCGCGCTGCCGGACCCAGCACCCAGCCCCGCCGGTGTCGCGATTTTCGAGGTGACTGCCCCTGGCAAAGCCTTTGTCGATCTGCAGCACGACGTGACGGCGGACGATCTGCGTCTCGCCGTGCGCGAAGGCTACAGCCATGTCGAACACGCCAAGCGCTACACCACCCATGGCATGGGCACCGACCAGGGCAAGATCGGTGGTCTGACCGGCAGCGCCGTGCTGGCCGCCGCGCGCGGGCTGGATCTGGGCGCGGTCGGTCTGCCGCGCATGCGGCCCTACACCGTGGGCACGCGCTGGGGGGCGCTCGCAGGCGCTGATGTTGGTGTGGCGTTCAAGCCCGAACGACGCTTGCCACTGCACCGCTGGCACCAGGCCCATGGCGCGGTGTTCGTGAAGATCGGCTTGTGGCTGCGCCCCCTGGTCTATTCCGCCACCGGCGACACGTCCTGGGGGTCAGTGTTGGACGAGGCGCGCGCCGTGCGACAGGCGGTTGGGGTGACCGACGTCTCCTCGCTCGGCAAGATCGATGTCCAGGGGCCGGATGCCGGCGTGTTTCTCGACCGGGTCTATGCCAACACCTTCTCCACCCTCGCCGTCGGTCGCGCGCGCTACGGGCTGATGCTGCGCGAAGACGGCTTTGTGTTCGATGACGGCACCACCAGCCGCTTGGGGCCTGACCACTTCGTCATCACCACCACGACCCAGAAAGCTGATGAGGTGCTGCTGCACCTGGAATGGCATCTGGCAACCGTGTGGCCGGACCTACGCGTCAGCCTCGCGAGTGTGGCCGATCACTGGGCGCAATTCGCGCTCGCCGGCCCCCGGGCGCGCGAGGTGCTGGCCCCCCTGGTCGATATCGACCTCGCACCGGCGGCCTTCCCGTTCATGGCCGCGGGCGCAGCGGTGATTGCCGGCGTCCAGGGGCGGATCTTCCGCATCTCCTTCTCCGGCGAACTCGCCTACGAGGTGGCCGTGCCCGCGCGGCAGGCGGAGCCGGTCTGGCAGGCGCTGGTCGACGGCGGGGCGCGGCCCTACGGGCTGGATGCGCTGAACGTCTTGCGGGTCGAAAAGGGTCACTGCACCGGGGCCGAACTCAACGGCCAGACCACCGCGGCCGATCTCGGCCTGCAGCGCATGCTGAAGAAATCTGGCGATTTCATTGGGGGAACGCTCAGCACGCGCCCCGCCCTAGAGGCCGCAGACCGGTTGCAGCTGGTCGGCTTGCGCCCTGTCGACCCGGACCGGCGCATCCGCGGCGGTGCCCAGCTGGTGTGCCCCGGCGCCACCGCCAGCATCGGTTATGTGACCTCCACGGTCATGTCAGCCGAGCTTGGCGGTTGGCTCGCGTTGGGATTGGTCGCCGGGGGGCGGGCGCGGATCGGTGAACGGATCGTCGCCGCCTCGCCTGTCTATGGCGAATGGGTGGAGGTGACCATCACCAGCCCCCACGCGATCGATCCAGACAACACCCGCGTCCACGCCTAACCACCCCGCCGGCGGCGCTGCAGGGCGACCTTCAAGCGCGCCACCGCGCGTTCGACTTTATCGGCGAGTTCTGGCCGGTCGATCGGCTCGGGCGTGAGGCGGAGCGCCACCCGGCTCGCCGCACCGGCTTCCACCGCGCGCACGATCAACAGCGCATCGCCCAGCGCCAGCCGGTCGCCCACTTCCGGCGCGTGGCGCAGACGGGTTGCGACCAAGTCGGACAGTGTCAGGCCGATATCGTCGACTGGGGTCGCGATGCCGTACATTTCCCCCAGCGCACCGAGGGTCAGGTGGCCCGGCAGCAGAAACTCCGCGAAATCGGCCGGTTGGGCGGCGATCGTGCCAGCGATGAACCGGTCGAGGTCACTAATCCGCCAGGGCGGGGCCAGAAAGTAGGCGTGGTCACCCGGCTGCAGGCCCTTCGCCTCCGCCGCTTCGAACACCGCGTCGCCGCGCACCACCAGCACGAGCCGCGCCCACACCGGGGTTGGGCGGGAGAGGGCTGGGCTCGCGGCATCGAGCTGGTAGCCGACCATCTCCAGGTCGAGCTGGCCCGGCAGATCGAGTTCGACGCGCGTGCGCGGTGTGGGATCGACCGGCAGTGCGAGGCCAAGAGCGCGCGCCGCCGGCGCGATCGTCCACCCCTGCACCAACAGCGACACCAGCACCACGGCGAAGGCGACGTTGAAATAGATCTGCCCACCCGGCATTTCCGCCAGCACCGGGATCGAGGCCAGGAAGATCGCGACTGCCCCGCGCAACCCAACCCAAGACACAAACGCCCGTTCGCGCCAGGTGAAGCCAAACGGCCACAAGCACAGCATCGCCGCGATCGGCCGGGCCAGCACCATCAGGCCAAGCGCGACGGCACCAGCACCAAGGGCTTGGTCGAGCAGCAGGTGCGGCGTCACCAACAGGCCCAGCAGCACGAACATGACGATTTGCGCGAGCCACGTCAGCGCGTCGTGGAACTCAACGATCTGGGAGCGCGCACGGATCGGCCGGTTGCCGACGATCAGACCGGCGATGTAGACGGCCAAAAACCCGGAGCCATCGAGCACCGTGGTCGCGGCATAGATTGCCACTGCGGAGGCCGCGACCAGCAGCGCGTGCAAACCCTGCGGCAACTCCAGCCGGTTGAGCAGGCGCACCATCACCCAGCCGCCCGCCACACCAGCGCCGATGCCGAGCACCACTTGGGTCAATATCTCCAGCGCGACATCGCTCGGGTCAACCAGCCGGTGCTGCACCACCGCGATCACCAGCAGGGTAAGGATGACCGCCATCGGGTCGTTGACCCCGGCTTCGATCTCCAACACCGCGCCAACCCGGCGCGGCAGCTTGACACCGCGATTGCGCAGCAAGAAGAACACGGCGGCCGCGTCGGTTGAGGCGACCGTCGCGCCAATCAACAAGGCTTCCAGCACGCTGAGCGGCAGGGCCAGCCAGGCAATCCCCGCCGTGATCGAGGCGGTGATCAGAACA
>JAAFHH010000019.1 GCA_013297545.1 Alphaproteobacteria bacterium | reverse complement strand
CGTTTGCCAGCCGCGTGATCGCGGATACCCACGATCCCGTGCGTCACTATCATCAGCTGGTCGCAGCCGAACACTTGAACGCCGCCCGCGGCCGGCTGGCCGGTCCGCTGCGGGCGCACTGGAGCGAGCTGTTCGCCCATCGCGCCTTTGGGGCCGAGGGCACCGTGCCGGGCACACCAGCCCCCCTGCCGGTCGACCGCCCCCGCCCGATCGTGCTGGCGATGACCGTGCGCGATGAGATCGATCTGATCGAAACCCACCTGGCCTGGCACCTAGATGCCGGCGTCGACGCAGTGCTGGTCACCGACAACGGATCCCGCGATGGCACCCGTCAGCGCTTGGACGAGATCGCGCGGGTCGCGCCGGTCTATGTCATCGACGAACCCGTGCAGGACATGGACCAATCCAAGTGGTCAACCCGCATGGTCTGGCTCGCCCGCGAAGCGCTGGGCGCGGACTGGGTGGTGCTGTCCGACGCTGACGAGTTTTGGCTGGCGCCTGAGCCAATCCCTGACGCGATCGACACTGCAATCGCGGGCCCGTTCGCGGGTGCGAGCGCGCTCCACCTGGCGAGCCATCTCATGCTGCTCGACCATGCCGATGGGCGCGCCGAACAGCCGGTGCTCAGCCACGCTAGTAAAGTGTTCACCCGTCCGCTGCCACGCCTCGGCTACCGCGCCCCGACCTGGGACATGAGCCTGATGCCCTGGCTGACCCAATTCGACAAGGTGTGGGTACGTGCGTCCAGTTGGCCGCTGATCGCGCCCGGCAACCACGCAGCCTTCTCGGCCGCTCCCCTGGTGGTGCCAGCCCACACCATCCGCTGCCGCCACTACTCCGTGCGCGGCTACCAGCGCTTTCACCAGAAGCTAGAGCGCTTCGCTGAAGGCTTTGCCCGCAACGAGACCGTGCAGGATCAAGCGCATGGCCGGGTCTGGACTGAGGGGTTGGCCCAATGGCAGGCGCGCGGCACCATTCCGGAACTCTATCGCCGATCAGTCTTTGGTCATCCGTTCCACGAGTGGGCACTGGCTGAAGGGCGGATCGTTACGGACCGGCGCATCGCAGACTTTGCCGCCGCACCCCGCCAGTGGCCAAACGCACCGCTGGCGGCCGACGAAGTCGCCCGCCTCGACGCGGCACAGCAGACGATCCTCGCGAGGTTACCGCGCTACACCTCGTCCAGTGGGTCTTTCGGCTGAGCCGGGGCGGGCGGCGGGCGGCGGCGGAACACCACGCGCAGCCCGAGGCCCAAAAACAGAATACCCAGGGCCGGTCCAAGGGCGAGTGCGCCGTAACCGGGTGCTGCCGTGGTCAGCGCTTCCGTGCGCGCCGCCTCCAGCCGTTCTGCACTGAGGACCTGCACGCACTGCGGCTTGTCGTAGTAGCTGCGCGCGGCACAGGCGCGTTCCAGCTCGGCCGTCGACAGGGGCGGGGGTGGTTGCGTGCGGGCGGCCAAGTCCGTCCACGCCCACGCAGCCGCACCGCCAAGCCAGATCAGCGCCAACAGAAGTGCCACTCGGATCACGCTGTTTGCTCCGCCACTACATCGAACAAGGCCATCGGCTCGGCTGCCAGCATGGCTGAGGCGACCTCGTGCTGATAGGCCAAGCGCGCCGGCATCGCATCCGGGGGAACGGCCGTGAACAGCACGGCGGGCACGACACCATCGCGCAACGTCAAGTCCCGCACGGTATCGCCAACCGTGATCCGCCAGCGAAACACGCCCTCCGCCCCTGCAATGCGCAGACCGGCTTCGAACGCACGGCGCTTATAGCGGCCGGTGGATACGCAGCGCGTGAAGTATTCAAACGTGTCTTCCATGCCCGATCCCGGGTGACCACTGTCGATCCGGATCTGGTCGCGCGGTGGCGGTGCCAGGCCGGCCAGCGCTGCCCGCAACAGGCAGAACGCCGTGGTTACACCCACCAGCTTCATCGCGCTGTGGAACCCGTAGGCGCCAGCCAGTGGCACGCGGAAGACGCCACCCGCCTGGTCGAACGCCAGACCGTGCGGGGCAGCCAAGTCGAGGAACGGGTCGATCGCGTGCATCCCCTTGCCTAAACTGTTGGGGCGGGTCGCGTCCAGCGGCACTACAAGTTTGCGCGATCGTGCCCACGTGTTCGGTTAACGTTGGCAGGACAGTCACATGGCAGACACACGGCGGGAACGGGACAGTCTGGGCGATATCGGCGTGCCCGCGGATGCGTATTGGGGTGCGCAAACCGAACGATCGCGCCAATTCTTCCGCATCGGGGGAGACGTGATGCCGCTGCCGGTGATCCGCGCGTTCGGGGTGCAAAAGCGCGCCGCGGCGATCGCGAACGCAACCCTCGGCGAATTAGACCCCGCAATCGCCGATGCGATTGCCGATGCGGCTGAACAAGTCAGCACCGGCGCGCTCGACCGGCACTTCCCGCTCGTCGTCTGGCAGACGGGGTCTGGCACGCAGACCAACATGAACGCGAACGAGGTGATCGCCAACGTCGCCAACCTGCGCTTGGGTGCAGCGCTCGGCAGCCGGGCGCCGGTGCATCCGAACGACCATGTCAACCGCGGCCAGTCCTCCAACGACAGCTTCCCGACCGCGGTCCACATCGCGGTGGTGGGCGAACTGACCTACGCCCTGCTGCCCATGCTGCGCCGGCTGCACGCCACCTTGGCCGCACGGGCTGACGCGTTTGCCGGCATCGTGAAGCTGGGTCGCACGCACCTGCAAGACGCCGTCCCCCTCACGGTCGGCCAAGAGATCTCCGCCTGGGCGCGCCAAGTCGCACTTGCCATCGACCGGATCGAGGCTTGTCTCCCGCGGCTGTATGAAATCGCCCAGGGTGCAACCGCAGTCGGCACCGGCCTCAACGCCCACCCCGGCTTTGCGCAAGAATTCGCCGAAGTGCTGTCGGGCCTGACCGGTCAGCCATTCCGGCCGGCGGAGAATTTGTTTGAGGCGATCTCGGCGCAGGACGCGCTGGTCGAATGCTCCGGCCAGCTGAACGTCATCGCCGCCTCGCTGATGAAGATCGCCAACGATGTCCGCCTGCTGGCCTCCGGCCCGCGGGCAGGGTTGGGTGAGTTGATCTTGCCGGCCAATGAACCCGGATCCTCGATCATGCCGGGCAAGGTCAACCCGACCCAAGCCGAAGCGCTGGCGATGGTAGCGGCACAGGTGATGGGCAACCACGTCACGGTGACGATCGCCGGTGCGTCCGGCCACTTGCAGCTGAACGTCTACCGGCCGGTGGTTGCCGCCAACGTGCTGCAATCGATCCGGCTGTTGGCCGATGCGGGCGACAGTTTCACCGATCACTGTTTGGAAGGCATGGAACCGAACCTCGCGGTGATCGCCCGGAACCTCAGCCAATCCTTGATGCTGGCAACCGCGCTGACCCCGCATATCGGTTACGACGCAGCCGCCCGCATCGCCAAGCACGCCGATGCTGAAGGTTTGGATTTGCGCAGTGCCGCCCTCGCCCTCGGTCTCGTCAGCGCAGCAGACTTCGATGCTTGGGTGCGACCGGAAGCGATGGTTTAGCGCGGATCAGTCCGCCGCCTGGGCGACAGGATCGAGCGAGCGGGTCATGAGGGCGCGCAACTGCGCTGGTCGCACCGGCTTGTAGAGCACGCCAACCCCCAGGCGTGCCGCATCGTCGCGCACGGATTGCGAGCGGTCCGCTGTGATCAGGATCGCTGGCGGGCAGTGGCCCCAATGCTGACCGAGGGCCGCAAGGGCAGTGAAGCCATCGCCATCAGCGCCGAGGTGGTGGTCGATCAGCACCAGATCGGGTGCGGTCGGCACGGCGAGTGCGGCACTCAAGCTCGATGCAGCATTCAGGTCGACCGCCCAGGCACTCAACAGCGCCTGCATGCCTGCGACCACGGCCGGGTCATCGTCGAGACACACAACCCGCCGCCCAGCGAGCGGATTGCCCGTCGGAGCCGCTGGTTGGGGCGGCACCGGAGCCAGCGCACTCGCCAGGCCCTGCGGCACGGTCACCGCGAACATCGACCCTGACCCCGGACGCGAGCTGAGGCGAATGGGATGGTCGAGCATGCGGCCAATGCGTTCGACAATCGCAAGGCCGAGGCCAAGGCCCTTCGGCTGGTTCGGCGCGTCGGTCGCCAAACGGTGGAATTCCCGGAAGATCGCGTCCTGGTGTTCGGCATCGATGCCGGGCCCGGTATCCCAGACCTGCAGTTCGACCGCGCCGGCCCGGCGGCGCGCCCCGATCAGCACCCCACCTTGCTGGGTGTAGCGCAGGGCATTCACGACGAAGTTCTGCAAGATCCGGCGCAGCAGCTGCGGATCGCTCTCAACCACCAGGCTGGTTGGCACGAAGCTTAAGGTGAGGCCGCGTTGGCGGGCGAAGGGTTGGAACGCCTGCACCAAGCCATCAAGCAGCGGGCCAACGGCAATCGCCTGGCGGTTCGGCACCATGGCACCGGCATCGAGCTTAGCGATATCGAGCAGCGCGCTCAGCAAGTCTTCGACCGAGCTCAAGGCCCGGTCGATGTGGTCGACCAGCGGCTGCTCGCGGGCGGACGCTTGTTCGGCGAGGGTTGCCGCGAACAGGCGGGCGGCGTGCAGCGGCTGCAACAGATCGTGCGAGGCCGCGGCGATGAACCGGGTTTTGCCGAGGTTCGCCTCGTCGGCCGCCTGCTTGGCTTCGGCGAGTGCGCGCGTGCGCTCCTCCACCCGCGCTTCGAGGGCTTGTTCGGTGCGGCGCTGGTCCGTGATGTCTTGATAGAGCGTGAAGAAGCCGAGCACGGTGCCGTCCTCACCCCGGTGCGGCAGGTAGGTGCCGCGACCAAGCCGGCGTTCGTTGCCGGGCACCGGCAGATCAATCTCGAAGCTCTGGGGTATACCAGCGAGTGCGCCTGCAATCGGCTGCGCCAGTTCGCTGACCCGGTCCGCACCCAGCGCTTCGACGATATCGAAGCCATCGGCCGCAGCCGCGTCGAGCCCGAGGGCTTCGCGGTAGGGCCGGTTCAAGAACCGGTAGCGCTTGGTGCGGTCAACATAGGCGATGTAGACCGGCACATTGTCGGTCACCACGCGGATTTGCCGTTCGGCATCGCGCAAGGCTTCTTCGATGCGCACCCGCGCGGTGATGTCGGTTGCCACCACGACGAAGCCGCCGGTCGGCAAGGGTGTCAGATCAATCGCCAGCACCACACCATCGGCGCGCCGCTCTTCGAAGGAGCGCTGCTGGTCCGAGCGTTCGCCTGCGAGTGCCGCCAAGGTCGGCTCGCGGGTCAAGGTCTCGAGCGGCGTGCCGACTTGCAGGTAGCGGCCCTCCAAGCCGAACAGATCGACAAACCGCGGGTTCCAGGCGGCGAGCCGGCGGTCATCATCGAACACCGCAAGCCCCTGGCCGATTGCATCCAGCGTGGTGCGCAACAGATCGCGCCCCTCTAGGATCGCCTTGGTGGCATCCTGCAGGGTGGCAGCATCAAGCTTGCCGCGACGCTGTAGGGTCGCCGCCACCACAATCCGCGCGGACGCCGAGCCGATCGCGGAGGCGAGCAACCGTTCGGCAAAATCCGCTGCCGCGGCCGGGTTCGGCGGGTTGGCGATCGCAAACGCAGCATCCGTGCGCTCCGGCCCAAGCACCCGGGCGACCAGGGTTTTCAGCTCGACCAGGGCAGCCGCACTGGCAAGCGCGCGCGGCTGCGGTGTTGCCCCACCAACGAACGCATCGGCCTGGCGCGCATCGACCAAGGACGGCTTCGCGACCATCGAGATGCCGACCAACAGCGCGGTGTTGAGCGTCAAGCTCGCGAACACACCGGCGGTCAAGCGGTTGAGACCGGGGGCTCCCAGCCACGCCATGATGTCGGACACGCTGGCCCAACCCTCAAGGTCGAGCCAGCCGGCATCGCCAAAGCTCGGCAGCAGCATGCCGTAGCTCCACACCAACCAGCCGCCAAGCAATCCCGCGACCGCACCGTGGCGGTGCGCGCGGCGCCACAGCAGCCCCAGCACCAAAGGCGGGGCGAACTGCGCCACGGCGGCGAATGACAGCAAGCCGATCGAGGCCAGCGGGTAATTGCCGCTGATCATCCGGTGGTAGAAATAGGCCAGCAATACGACGGCGAGGATCGCGAGCCGCCGGGTCTGCAACACCACCGGGCCGAGGTTCGGCGCGCCTGTTTGGGTCAGGCGCGAGAGCAGGAACGGCATCACCAGTTCGTTGGACACCATGGTGGCAAGCGCCACGCAGGCAACGATCACCATGCCGGTCGCCGCTGACAGCCCGCCCAGGAACGCGATCAAGGTGAGCGTGGTCTGGCCGGCGGACTGCGGCAAGGTCAGCACGAACAGATCTGGATCCGCCCCCGATCCTGGGGTCAGCGATCCCGCAAGCGCGATCAACGGCACAAACAAGTTGATCAAGACGAAGTAGCCCGGCACTGCCCAGGCAGCGGTTTTCAGATACTCCGGCCGCCCGCATTCCACGACCGCGACGTGGAACTGGCGCGGCAAGCAGACAATCGCCGCCGCCGACAAGATGCCGATGGCAAGCCATTGGGCGGGGTCAATCGGCTGCGGCTCCAGCAGCACGCCCGGTGCCGCGTTGGCCGCGCGCGCAAGAATATCCCCCACGCCATCGAACATGCCCCAGACCACGAAACAGCCAACCGCGAGGAACGCCGCCAACTTCACCAGGCTTTCGAACGCGACCGCGAGGATGAGGCCGGGATTGCGCTCCGTCGCCTGGACCGATCGCACCCCGAACAGGATGGAGAAGATCGCCATCAGCACCGCGACCCAGAACGCGGTGTCGAGCACGGGTGCGGGCCCGCCACTCGGCAGCGCTGCCAGCGCATCGAAGCTGAGCGAGACCGCTTTCAGCTGCAGCGCGATGTAGGGCAGCACGCCGATGGTCGCGATCACCGTCACCAGGGCTGCGACCGGCCGGCTTTTGCCGTAGCGCGCCCCCAGAAAATCCGCGATCGAGGTGACCCCTTGCGCCTTCGCGCGCACTACCATCGCCCGCAGCAGCGGCAGACCCGCGGTTAGCACCAGCGACGGGCCGATATAGATCAGCAGAAAATCATAGCCATTGGTCGCCGCCCGCCCGACCGAGCCATAGAACGTCCAGCTGGTGCAGTAGACCGCGACCGACAGACTAAAGATCGCCGGTTCCCGCACCGGCCCACGAAACCGTTCCGGCCGACGATCGCCAAACCACGCGATCGCGAACAGCAGGCCAAGATAGGCCAGCGACAAGATCAGGGCGGAACCGGCAGTCAACATAGCCTTAGAGGTTACAGGGATATGACGGACACCGCTATGGCGCCATCGCCGCAGGATACCTAGACTGCGCCACCGTGACCGAACCCGACCCCACCCTGGCCGCTGATCTTGCGACCCGCGTTCTCTATCAGGACGCCCATGTCCTGATCCTCGACAAGCCGCCGGGCATTGCCGTCCACCCGGGACCAGGCGGTGGACCGTCGTTGGAGCCCTACCTCGACGGCTTGCGCTTTGGGTTCCAGCGCCGGCCGGAACTGGCGCACCGGTTGGACCGGGATACCGCCGGCTGCTTGGTGCTCGGCCGGCATCCGAAGGCGTTGAAGCGCTTAGGCCAAGCGTTTGCTGGCGGCACGGTTGCCAAAACCTACTGGGCGGTCGTGCTGGGGGGGCGGGAAGACGACAGCGGCGTGATCGATCAGGCGCTCGCCAAAATCTCCTCCGCCGCCGCGGGCTGGCGGATGGTGATTGACCCCAAGGGCCAGCGCTCGGTGACCGAGTGGCGGGTGCTGGGGCGGGCCGGCACGCTCAGCTGGTTGGAGCTGACACCGAAAACCGGACGCACCCACCAGATCCGCGTGCACTGCCAGCACCTCGGCCACCCAATCCTCGGTGATCCTGTCTATGGCGGTGGTGGACGCGCACGCCTGCACCTGCTCGCCCGCGCCATCGCGGTGCCCTACAGCGCGGAGCGCGCACCGATCCAGGTGGTTGCCGAACCACCGCCGCACATGGTGGATGCGCTGAGCGCTTGCGGCTGGACGGCGGCGGCACGGTCGGCATAACCTCACTTATTGCGCGGTTTTTCCGCGCGTGAGTCGGAGCCCCATCGCATGCGCCACCTGATCCTCGCGGCCGTCGCCGCCGCCCTCTGCGCCACCAGCGCGGTTGCCCAAGACCTTGGGCCAACGCTGACCAAGATCCGCACCGCCAACACCTTTACGATCGGCCACCGCGAAGCGTCGGTGCCGTTCTCAAGCCTGAACCAGCAGCAGCGCGCGGAAGGCTTCTCGATCGACCTGTGCTTGCGGGTGTATGAGGCGGCGAAAGAACAGCTCAGCATGCCGAACTTGGCCGTGCGCTTTGTGCCGGTGACCCCGCAAACCCGTTTTGCGCTGATCGCCAATGGCACCATCGACATGGAGTGCGGGTCGACCACCAACACCATCGCGCGCCAGGGCCAGGCCGCGTTCACCGCGACCACCTTCATCACCGGCACCAAAATCATGGTGCGGGCGAATTCCGGCATCCGATCGGTCGATGACCTCGGCGGCAAAACCCTGGTCGTGCTGCCCGGCACCACCAACGAGCAGGCGCTGAAGGCCTACATCGAACAAAAGCGCATGCAGGTCCGGATTTTGAACGTGCGCGACCACGCCGAAGCGTTGCTCGCGATGGAAACCGACCGGGCGGACGCCTACGGCTCCGACGACGTGCTGCTGTACGGCTCGCGCCGGCGCGCTCGCAACCCGGCGCAGTACGTCGTGGTCGGTGACTTCTTGACCTTCGACCCCTACGCGCTCGCCGTGCCGCGCAACGACAGCACCTTCATGACGCTCGCGAACCGGACCTTGGCCCGGATGTTCCGGGACGGCAGCTTCAAGGCCGCCTACGACAAGTGGTTCGGCCCGCTCGACATGCCGCTCAACCCGCTGCTTGAAGCCGCGATCCAGCTGCAATCGATCCCGGAATAGGCTCCGGCCGGTGAACTACAATTGGAACTGGGGCATTCTGTTCCGGGAACCGTTTCTTGGCTTCCTGATCAGCGGCGTCCAGACCACCTTGGTGCTCGCCCTCACGGCGTGGGTGCTGGCGTTCACGCTCGGCTCGGTGCTGGGCGTGATGCGCACCCTGCCGAACCGGGGCGTGAGCGCGGTAGCCGCGGTCTATGTCGAGGTGTTTCGCGGCATCCCGCTCCTGGTGTGGTTCTTCTTGTGGTTCTTCGTCGTGCCCGAACTGCTGCCGCAGACCTGGGGCCGGTGGCTGAAGCGCGACTTGCCGGATCCGGAATTCTGGACCGCGGTCGCGGCCCTTGGCCTCTACACCGCGTGCCGGGTGGCCGAGCAGGTGCGCGCCGGCATCCAAGCGATCCCGCGTGGCCAGACCATGGCCGCGGAGGCAAGCGGCATGAACCGCGTGCAGGTCTACCGCTACATCCTGCTGCCGCTCGGATACCGGCGCATCGTGCCGGTGCTGACCTCGGAATTCATGACCATCTTCAAGAATTCCTCACTCGCCCTCACCATCGGCGTGATGGAGCTGACGGCGCAGGCCCGCCAAGTCGAGAGCTTCACCTTCCAAGGCTTTGAGGCGTTTACTGCGGCGACGGTGCTCTACGTCGTGATCACGCTGACGGTGACCGTGATCATGCGCCAGGTGGAGCAGCGCACGCGCATCCCTGGGCTCTTGTCAGCCAAGGGGACGTGAGATGATTGAGTTTGATTGGGATGCGCTGGTGCGCGCCCTGCCCTTCCTCGCCCAAGGCATGGTGCTGACCCTAGAGCTGACCGGGCTCGCCATGGTTGGCGGCATTGCGCTTGGCACGGTGCTCGCGATCTTGCGCCTGTCGATGCCGGCCCCGGTGCCACAGATCATCGCAGGCTACGTCAACGGCCTGCGCGCGATGCCGCTGATCCTGGTGATCTTCTGGTTCTACCTGCTGGTACCGCTGTTTCTCGGCCGGCCCGTCGGTGCCTTCTCCTCCGCCCTGATCGCCTTCACGATGTTCGAGGCGGCCTACTATTCCGAGATCATTCGCGCCGGCATCCAAGGCGTGCCGCGTGGCCAGCTGCAAGCCGCCCTCGCCTCCGGCATGAGCTATCCGCAGGCGATGCGCTACATCGTGCTGCCACAGGCGTTTCGCGCCATGGTGCCCATTTTGCTGACCCAATCCATCATCCTGTTTCAGGATACGTCCTTGGTCTACGTGGTTGGCTTGCGGGACTTCTTGACCGCCGCCAACATCGTCGCCAGCCGCGACCAACGGCCGATCGAGATGTACTTGTTCGTGGCCGCCGTCTACCTGGTGCTGTGCGCCTCCGCATCGTTCGGTGTCAGGATCTTGCAACGAAAGTCTGCCCGATGATTGAGATCGACCAAATCGACAAGTGGTACGGCGCGCACCAAGTCTTGAAGTCGTGCAGCACTGCTGTCGCCAAGGGTGAGGTGGTGGTGGTGTGCGGCCCCTCCGGCTCCGGCAAGTCGACGTTGATCAAGGCGGTGAACGGGCTGGAGCCGATCCAGGGTGGGCGCATCACCGTCGCGGGCGAGGTGGTTGGCAGCACCAACCTCTCACGGCTGCGCGCCCGCATCGGCATGGTGTTCCAGTCGTTCGAGCTCTACCCCCACCGCACCGTGCTGGACAATGTGGCGCTGGCGCAGATGGTCGTGCTCAAGCGCAGTCGCGCCGATGCGGTTGCCAAGGCCGACGGCTTGCTGACCCGTGTCGGCATGATCGACCACCGGATGAAGTTCCCGGGCCAGCTCTCCGGCGGTCAACAGCAGCGGGTCGCGATCGCGCGCGCCTTGGCGATGGACCCGATCGCCATGCTGTTCGACGAGCCGACGTCAGCGCTTGATCCTGAGATGATCAACGAAGTCCTCGACGTCATGACCGAACTGGCGCTGGAGGGCATGACCATGATGGTCGTCACCCATGAGATGGGCTTTGCCCGCCGCGTCGCCCACCGCGTGGTGTTCATGGATGAGGGTGCGATCGTCGAAGACCGCGCGAAAGACGCCTTCTTCGACCACCCGGACACGGATCGCGCGCGGGCGTTCCTATCAAAGATCTTGCATCATTAGGCCACCGCCAACTGCACCACGATGCTGCGCACCGGCCGGCCGGATTCCTTGCGCAAGACGGCATCGCTGATGCTCAGCACCGTAAAGCCAGCCGCCACCGCCAGGCCCGCGACGTGCTCGCGGTTGTGGCGAAAGCGTAAGCGGGCACCAACGTCGTAGGTCTCCGTGCGGTCGTTGGTCTCCAGCGTGAACACCGCGCGGCCATCAGGCGCTAGGATCGGGCGCATGGCCGTGAACACCGGCGTGAGGTCGCCGAGGTAATTCAGCACGTCAGCCGCGATGATCAAGTCGTAGGGCCGGCGCGGTGGGCTCGCCAACCAGTCGATCAGATCACCGATGTGCAGCGTGGTGTAAAAACCCTTGGCGCGCGCCTTGGCGATCATCTTGGCCGACAGATCGACGCCGTCGAGCACTGCACCAACATCCAACAGTTCGGCCGCCATCAAGCCGGTGCCGCAGCCGAGATCGGCCACGGTGGGTGCGCGGTCGAGCGCTTCGAGCCACGGCTGCAGCAACCGGCGCAGATGGCGCGGGCCGCTGTAGCCGAGCTTGGCGGTGAGGTGGTAGTCGAAGCTCGCGGCGTACTCATCAAACAGCCGGGCGACGAAATCGGCCGGCACCCGGTCCGGTCGCTCGCCACCGGCGGCAGCTAACGCTACGCGTGCCCCCAGCCGATCCGTCGGGTCGAGGGTGAGGTAGGATCGGTAGGCTGCTTGTGCCTCCAGCAGGTGGCCGAGCATGCGTTCGGCGTCGCCCAAGCGAAACCAGCCATCGGCCCGGTCCGGGGCCAGCGCGCAGGCGCGCAAAGCCGCACGGCGGGCACGATCATACTGCTTCAGCTGGACCAAGCATTCCGACAAGTACGACCAGGCATCGCGCAGCATCGGTTGCAGGTGGGTCGCACGGCTGTAGGCGTCGACCGCCTTCGGCCACTTGCGAATCGCCCGAAACGCATTGCCGAGGTTGGCGTAGGCGACAACATCCTGATCGTTGATCGCCACGCTGGCTTCCAGGTAGTCGATCGCCAGGCTATGCCGCCCGGCCTGGTAGCAAATCACGCCCATGCCGTGCAGGGCGCCAGCGTGGTTCGGATCTTCCTCCAGCACCGCGCGGTATTCGGCTTCGGCGACAACAAAGTCGCCCGCGATGTGGCGCTCCAACGCGTCGGCAACCCTGCGGTTGCGCTCGGCGGCGGCGGGGAAACAGTCGGGAACGGCGGTGGCGAGCCAGGTGGCTGTGACAGATCGGTCATCAGCGCCAAGGTGGCGCAGGTGCCGGCTGGTCGCAAGGGCTTGGTTCGCGCTTTTGCCCCGTGCTAGCGGGTGCGGCAATAGTCTGGCAGCGGATGGCGCAGTGCGATCAGGCTGCCGGCCTCGCGCTCCGCCCGGGCGTAGCGGCCGCCGGACCAGCGCGGACAGTCGCGCGCCACGCCTAAGCGCACCAGCGCTTCGCCGAGGTCGCGCTCGCCAATCCGGCAGCGGCCGATCGCGCGATCGTGGTTGCGCTCGCCCGTGGGCGTGCAGCTGACCACCCGGCCCTGGACCATGCGCAGCAGGGCTTGGCGCGCCTCTGACCCACCAGGGGCGTCGCGTTCGGGTGCGCTGATGCCGTGCAAGCGGACCGCCTGGCGGCCGATCTCCAGCGTGTCGCCATCGCGGACGTGGGCGACTGGGCCTGCAATGTCGACGCTGCCGCACGCCACCAGGAGCACGCCCAGCAGCACCAGGCCCAAGCCGCTTGGCACAAGGGGTGCGGCTTCGGCTATTGTGGTGCGGGCTTGGAAGCGAGGGATCGGCATCATGTCCACAGTCGAAGGCCATCAGGGCAGCCATCAAGATCTGGCGAACTTCTGCGCCAAGCACCACATCGAATTGGCGCTGAACCAAGTCAACCTGTTGCGCGAGCTGCCCGACACCACGCGCAAGCGCATCCAGAGCAAGTGCAGCTGGCGCCTGGTCGGCCGCGACGGCACCGTGCTCGCCCAAGAAGATCCCACCCACGACGTGCTGTTCATCATCCACGGCACGGTGCGTGTCGCCCAGTTCACCCAAGGTGGGCGCGAAATCGCGTTCGCGGAAATCGGCGTCGGCGGCCATGTCGGCGAGATCGCAGCGATCGATGGCGGCCGGCGCTCCGCCTATGTGGTGGCGGAAACCGACACGGTGCTGGCGGTGCTCGCGCAGGAAGATTTCCTCGACCTGTTGCGCCAGAACACCGACTTCGCGTTCAGCGTCATGCGCTCGCTCTCGGCGACGATTCGCGGCGCCAACAAGCGGGTGCGCGATCTGACGGGCCTGAAGGCGCCGGACCGGGTCGCTCTCGAACTGCTCAAGATGGCAACCATGACCGCATCGAGCCCGAATGCCACCTCGATCACGCTCCGCCCCTCGCCCACAGCGAGTGAAATCGCCAACAAGGCCTCCACTACGCGTGAGACCGTGGCGCGCGCCCTCTCGCAGCTGATTCGCCAAGGGCTGCTGGTGCGCGATGGCCATGATCTGCAGATTGTCAGCATCGCGGCGATGGAAGAACACATCGCGCGCATGTCGCAGGGGATCTGAGCTCACACCAGCAATTGGGCGAGGTCTGACACCTGATCGGCCTCAGCCGGTGGCTTGTCCCAGCGGATGCGGGCGACCCGCGGGAAGCGCAAGGCGAGGCCGGAGCGGTGGCGGGTTGAGCGCTGCACGCTGTCGAACGCGAGTTCGAACACCAAGCCCACCGCTACTTCGCGTACCGGGCCGTAGCGCTTGGTGGTGTTGTCGCGCACCCAGCGATCAATCTTCGCCAGTTCCTCGTCCGTGAAGCCGGAATAGGCTTTGCCGACCGGCACCAGCGATCCGTCCTGCCAGCAGCCGAAGGTGTAGTCGCTGTAGAAGCTCGATCGCTTGCCGTGGCCGCGCTGGGCGTACATCAGCACGGCGTCGATGGTTTGGGCGGCCCGCTTCCACTTCCACCACGGCCCCTTCGGCCGACCACTCTGGTAGGGGCTGGAGCGGCGTTTGAGCATGACGCCTTCGATCGCCGGCCCGTGCCCCTCGGCTTGGCGGGCGGCATCCAGATCCGCCCAGCTGGTGAACGGGATCTGGGGTGAGAGGTCGAGGCGCGGCGTGTTCGCAGCACTCACCCAGGCTGTCAGGTGCTGGCGGCGCTGATCGAACGGCAGGGCGCGCAGATCTTCCCCCCGCTGCAGCAGCAGATCATAGAGCCGCACGAACACCGGGTGGCTCGCCAACATCGCTTTCGACACGGTTTTGCGGTTCAGGCGCTGCTGCAGGTCGTTGAACGGCCGGGCGTGCCAGCCATCATCGGTCAGCGTGCCAACGAGCAGCTCGCCATCGAGCACCCCGTCGAGCTGGAGCTCCGCCAACAGATCCGGCACAGCCGCACTGATGTCATCGCCGGTGCGGGTGTACACCCGGGTCTCGCCACCACGGCCGACCAATTGCACGCGGATGCCATCCCACTTCCATTCGGCGGCGAACTCGTCTGCCCTCAAGCTGTCGAGGTCCGCGGCATCCAACGGATGCGCCAGCATGACCGGGCGAAAGCCGAGCTCGAGGCCAGCCTCCGGCCGCGGGGCGCGGCCCTCCAGCCAGGCGAACAGCGCTGTGTAGGGTGGGGCTTGGCCGTGCCAGACTTCCTCGATCGCCGCCACCTCCCGCCCACTCCAATCGGCGAGCGCTTGGCGGGCAAGACCAGCCGAGACCCCAACGCGTAAGCCGCCAGTGATCAGCTTCAACAGCGCCCAGCGCCCGGTGCCATCGAGGCTGTCGAGCAGGCCAGCCAGCACCATCGGCACCGCCGTGCGCGAGGTCGCGTTCAAGGTGGCGATGGTGTCCGACAGATCGGGCGCGGGCGTGGCGGAGCGGGTGGGCCAGGCCAGCGCCACCGTCTCCGCTAGGTCACCGACAAAGTCGTAGGAGTAGCGGAACAGCAGCGGGTCGATGCGCGCCTCGATCAAGCCGCGCACCAGGGCGGGCTTGGCGGTTGTGAGCGAGAGGCCGCCGGTCAGCGCCGCCAGCGCCCAGATC
>JAAFHH010000189.1 GCA_013297545.1 Alphaproteobacteria bacterium | reverse complement strand
CCCGCCGCTGACGGTCCCCGACCGACCCCACGCACCCCGCGCCCCCAAACCCCCCGCCCAAAGCGCCGCACACCATGAGAGTGGTCGCTGGCCGCTTCCGGGGCCGCGTGCTCGCAGCTCCCCCGGGTCTCGATGTCCGCCCAACCTCGGAACGCACGCGCGCGGCCCTGTTCAACATCTTGACCCACAACGCCGATCTGCCGCCGCTGGTCGGCTGCCGCTTCCTGGATGCCTTCGCCGGCACGGGTGCCATCGCCATCGAAGCGCTGTCGCGCGGTGCCGACGAAGCGATCCTGATGGAACAGGACCCAACTGCGTTGGCCGCGATCGCCCAGAACCTGAAGCACTGCACCGGTGCGAAGGCGACCGTGATCCGCGGCGATGTGATGAGCCAGCCGCCGGCTGCAGCCCCCTGCGCGCTCGGCTACCTCGACCCGCCCTACGCGTCTGACGCAGCCCTGCCGGCCCTGCTGGCGCTGGAGCGGGCCGGCTGGTGGGCGGTGGACGCCGTCGTCGGCCTCGAAGTGCCGCGTGCCACCCAGCTCGAAGCCCCCGCCGGGTGGCAGATCGCGACCGACCGGCGCTATGGTGCCGCCCGCCTGGTCTTGTTGCGGCGGCTGTCATGATCAGCCGGCGCGCTGCATTGGCAGCGCTTGCAGCCCTGCCAGCCCTGCCGGCACGAGCCCAACAGACCCGCCCGCGCGCGCAGGCGACCATCGATCAAGCGATGGCGGAGGCGGGGTTGCCGCCCGATCGGCTCGGCCTGTTCGTGGTTGATCTGGCGACCAACAGCGTGGTCGCCGCCTCCCTGCCGGACCGGGCGATCATCCCGGCCTCGACCTTGAAGCTGCCGGCCTGTGTGGCAGCGCTCCACGCGCTTGGGCCGGAATGGCGCCCGGTCACCCGGTTGGTGCGTGAGGGCGGCACGCTCACCCTGGTGGGTGGTGGCGACCCGTTGTTGACCACCGATCACTTGATCGAACTCGCGTCCGCAGCCGTCGCGGCGGGTGTGCGCCGGGCCAGTGCCTTTCGCTACAATCCCGGCATCGTGCCGGATCTGCCGGCGATCGACACGACCCAACCCTTGGCCGCGACCTACAACCCCGGTGTGTCTGGCCTCTCGGTGAACTTCAACCGCGTGCAGCTGACCTGGCGGCGCACGAACGGTACCTTCAGTTTTGAAGCGACCGCAGTGGCGGACCGTGCGCGCCTGCCGCTCGATGGCATCACGCTGACCGTCGCCGGCGCAGGCGAAGGCTTCAGCTACCGCGCGGCCGGGGACACGGAGGCCTGGACCATGGGGGGCGCGCGGGCGGAACGCGGGCAGATCTTTATGCCGATCCGCCAGCCAGCACGCGCAACCGCCCGGTTGTTTCGCCGTGCAGCTGCAACGGTTGGCTTGGAAGTGCCGCCGCCCGAACCCGGCCCGATCGCTGGCCAAGACCTCGCCCGCTTCGAAGGCCAAGCGTTGATCGTGATCGTGCCGCAAATCCTGCGCTGGTCGAACAATCTGGCAGCCGAGTTGGTCGGACTCGCCGCCGCCCCAGGGGCTGCCACGATCGCCGCCGCAACCGAACGGCACAGTGCGTGGATCCGCTCGGTCGCCCCCGGCATCGACTGGAGCGGCTTTCAGATGGCGAGCCATTCCGGCCTGGGTGCCGCCGGCCGGGCGAGTCCTCGCCACCTCGCCGCAAGCGCTCTGCTGGCGCAAGCCGAAGGCTGGGCCGCTCTGCTGCCAGCCTATCGCCCGCGCGATGGCGGCCCGCCGGTTGAAGGTGCGTTCGCCAAGTCCGGCACCATGGCCTACGCCAAAAGCCAAGCCGGCTTGATCGTCACCGGCGACGGCCGCTGGCTCGCCTTCGGCCTCGCATTGACCGACGTCGCGCGCCGCGCGGCCTACGACGGTGCACTCGGCGCCAACGACCGCGGCATGCCGGCCGACGCACGCACCTGGCTCGACCGTGCGCAAGTGGCGGAGGCCAAGATCATCGAGGCGTTGGTGGCAGGGCGCGCCGGCTGACGGCTTAGAGGTGCGTCCAACCATCGCTGCGGTGGACGCGACAGGTGTATGCCAAAACCCTTCGGTCTTTGCTCAGATCCAACTTAAATACCCCAAAATAAAACTTGAATAAATCCAGGCGAAATCTAGAAAAACCCGAATCACAAAAAATAAAAATCTCTCCATTGTATCTGCGAACAAAAATAACCATCTGAGGGGCGGGAGAAACTCTCTTCCCAAGGATTACCATCATGTCGCAGAACCAATCGTCAAACACCCCCGTTGCTCCGGCTCCGACCGACCCGACCAAGGCCGCCGTTGAGCAGGTTGTCGCCACTGCGACCAAGCCCGCCGAAGCCGCCAAGACCGTCTAAAGCGCTCATCCCCTCGGGGATGAGACGGCATGCGCCGGGCCAGGGCCAACGCCCTCGCCCGGCGTAGTGCTGTGTGGCGGTGGAGCGACGCTGGCGATTGCTAGAGCAGATCGCGAACCCGGCTGAGCAAGGCGGCATCGACCGCGACACCGCTTGCCTGCGCGCGCGTCAGGGTCTCGCGCCGGCGCGCCCCCGGCAGACGCTGGCCTGGGTGCGCCGTCATCGTCGCAGCCAAGGCGGCGGCGGCGGCACCGAAGCCGGTGCCAGCGCCGAAGCGTGCCGGGTCGATCGCGATGAAGAACTGGCCAAGGCCAGGGGGCCCGCCGTCCATACCGCCGAGCGACGGGGCTTGGATGCTCGGAGTGGCCCCGGTCAGGGCTGCGGCCAAGATCTCCACCAGCAAGGAGATATACCCGCCTTTGCGGCCGCCGTTCGGCAAGATCGCACCCTCCAGAGCGGCCGCGGCATCAAGGGTCGGCTGCCCGTCGCGGTCTTGCGCCCAGCCGGGCTCCAGCGGCTGACCGGCCGATCGGCGCTGCGCCACTTCCGTCTTGGTGACGGCACTGGTGCTCTGATCAACGATCAAAAGCGGGCCGTCGGATCCGGGCACAGCAAACGCGATCGGGTTGGTACCGAAGATCCGCTGGGGCACGCCCGGCAATGCGACGGACGCGGGCGAGTGCGCGACCCCAAGCCCAATCAGCCCGCCCGCCGCGATCTCCGCGACCGGGTGGCTGAGGGCAAGTGCATTGTAGGACTGCTGAATGCCAAGCCCCGCGATCCCGGTCTCGCGCGCAGCCGCGATCAGCGCCGGCAGACCCAGCGCAAACGCCGGCTGGGCAAAGCCGTGATCCGCATCCACGCACAGGGCCGCCGGCCCCGTCTGCACCAGGCGCGGTGCAGCGTCGCGGTTCACTTTGCCGGCGCGCAGGTGCGCGCAGAAAATCGTCAGGTAGTGGAGACCACACACGGTGTTGCCCTCGGCCTCCGCCCGCGCAATCGCACCGCCAACCAGGCGGGCCACGTCCGGCGCAGCGCCGGCTTGCACCAATGCTTGGGCGCACAGTGCCGTGAGGTCTGCCAAAGCGATGCGGTCTACCGTGCTCAAGTGCTGGGCCTCCAGTCCGGGGTTGGGGTGCGCCTAGCCGGTTTGCATCACGATCTGCTTCCAGATCGCGGTTTCATCGTAGAGCACCCATTCGCGCCGCAGCCCCCAGGGGCCGAACTCCGCGTGGCTGATGCCGAGGACATAGACCTGCGCGCCGGTGGGCGGTCCGAATGCGCCGAAGCCATCGTGGCGGCCCCACAGGCTCCAGCGCAGCGCAGCGCGCGGTGGCATCTCGGGATCGGTGCGGCCGATCGTGTGGTGGATCTGGAAGCGCGCGGACGGGAACGCCGCGCGCAGCCGCACCCAGAATTGATCCACCGCGGCCCAGCCATGGCCGGTCCTCCCGCCGGGGGTCGAGAGGTGAACGGCACGGTCGTAAACTTCGGGCACGGCGGCCAAATCGGCACCCATCAGGCGGGTCAGGATCTCGGCGTAGCGCGCGCCCACGGGGTGATCATTGCCGGTGCCGGTGTAGGGGCCGGCGACGTCGGTGTCTGGGGTCAGCGGCTTGATGCAGGCTGTCGGTCCGCCTTCTGCGGCGATGCGGTCGGCTGCGTAGCGCTTTGGGTCGAGCCCCAATTGCCGCACGATCGCCCCTTGGTCGCGCACGAGCCACTCATCGTAGATCACGTTGTCACGCGCGGCACAGTCCGCGAGGATGCGGTACTGCAGGGTCTTGCCGGTGGCCGCACCATAGACCCCGTCGCCGGTGTGCGTTGCCGTCGACAACAGGCGGTGCGACGACAGAAACCCGTCGCCATCGGGCGACCAGATCACATCCTCACCCAGCAGCGTGCGGTCCGGGAACTCGGCCAAGGTCGCGAGCGTTGCGGCGATCACCGATTGGTTGCCCACCACCACCGAAGCGGGCGAGCGCACCGCCAGGGTGGGTGCGTAGTAACGCTGCAAGGTCGCGATACCGCGATCCTCCCAGATCTCCTTGGTGACACCTAAGATGTAATCCGGCGGATCGCGGAACCTTGGATCAAACCCGTGCACGCCCAAGCCCTCCACCGCGAAACCGAGGGTGAGCCTACCAGCCCGTCTGCTGCGCGGCCACCGATCGCTGTGGGGGGCGGTTCTCCGTGCCCGGCGCTGGCGTGGGCGCTCGCGGCGCGGTACATAGGACGCGTGAGAGGGTGGGGAGGACCGCGTAGAGGCGACCAATGTGACCAACGCCAAGGCACCGCTGCGTGAACGCGATGATCGGCGGACATCAGTCGTGCAGCCTAGGAAGGCCATTGATGCTGCCGCCCTGGCAGCACTGACGGCGACCATGCCGCCGGCAAAGAGCTCGGCTGACTTGGTGCGTGCGATACGAGATAGTGATCGCTATTGAGGTGCCGTCCGAACGATCCCCATCACAGCGCACCGGAGGATAAGATGCGGCGGTTCTGGATATTGGCGTCGATCCTGGCCCTCGCGACCCCGGCGCTGGCGCAAGACCTTCCGATCGGCACGACGCGGTTTGAGATTGCGGACACGGACGCGTTCCCGGGCGTGGCTCAGCGCACCCAGATCGGGGCGGTCAGCACACCGATGCCGGTGTTCGTGCACCGCCCCGCCAATTGGACCCCGAATGACCGGGTGCTGATCGTCCTGCACGGCACCAACCGCGATGCTGATCGCTACCTTGCGGAATGGACCGGCCAGGCGGAGCGCGGTGCCATGCTGGTGGTGGTGCCGGAATTCTCCCACGCGAAGTTTCCGCGCCGCGAAACCTATAACTTTGGTAGCGTCGTGCAGGCCGATCTCACGGTCCGTCCGCGGGCGGATTGGACCTTTGATGTGATCGACCGGGTGTTCGCCGCCGTCAAAGCCCGCTCCGGTGCGACGCGCGAGACCTACGTCTTTTATGGCCACTCGGCTGGTGCGCAATTTGTCCACCGCTACTTGTTGCTGGCCAGCGCCAGCAAGGCGGAGATGATCGTCAGCGCCAATGCCGGGTCCTACACCATGCCGACGCCAGAGGTGCCGTTCCCGTTCGGCCTCGGCGGTGTGCCAGTTGGCCGCGAAGATTTGACCCGGGCGTTTGCACGCCCGGTGGTGATCTTGCTGGGCGACCAGGATATCGATCCGAACCATTCCTCCCTGCCGCGTGACCCTGCCGCGATGGCGCAAGGCCCCCACCGGTTGGCACGCGGTCACGCGTTTTTCCAAGCAGCGGAGGCCGCTGCCAAGCGCATGGAGGTGCCGTTCGGCTGGCGGCTGATCGAAGTGCCCGGCGTTGGCCATTCCAATGGCGGCATGGCGGATGCCGCCTTGCGCGCGATCGCAGCTGGGCTCGCCCGGTAAGGCAATCCCAGCGCTACGCCGCCGCGATCGCGTCCTGGAAGCGTTGTGCCGCGTCGGTCACCGCGCTGAGGTCGGCTTCGATCCGGCGCACGCGCGCGACGACCCCGGCGAGTTCGTTCGCGGTTAGCACGGCGTCATCATCGGTGCGCTGGGCGGCGTCCGCGATTTCGGCCGACAGGCGCGGGATTTCCGCAGCCAGCGACGCCACTTCGCGCACGGCCGCGTCTTGTTCGGTGGCAGACGCGGCAAGGGCGGCGACGATGTGGCTTGCATCCATCACCCCCTTCAACACCGCACCGCTGGAGGCGGCCGTGTCATTGGCGGCCGCGCGCAGGGTCGCGATTTCGCGGCCGATGTCTTCGGTTGCGCGCGCGGTTTGGCCGGCCAGCGCCTTCACTTCGGATGCCACCACCGCAAAACCGCGACCGGCGTCACCCGCGCGAGCTGCCTCGATGGTGGCGTTGAGCGCCAGCAAGTTGGTCTGCTCAGCGATTTCCGAGATCAGGGATGTGACCTGATCGATGCGCTGGGAGGCGGCCTGCAGGCCTTGGATGCGGTCCTGCGCGATGGTGGAGGCGGCATCAAGCTCGCCCAG
>JAAFHH010000188.1 GCA_013297545.1 Alphaproteobacteria bacterium | reverse complement strand
GAGCGCTTGATCGCCGAGGAAGGCCGCGTGCTGCTGCACGCGTTCGAAAACCCGTGGACGCACCGCGGCACCGGCACGCTGGGTCTGGAACTGCTGGACCAGTGCGCCGCACTCGACATCGCCGTGGTTGCGATCGGCGGCGGTGGCTTGTCGGCTGGCTTTGCGGCCGCGATCAAGCAGGCCTCCCCCACCACCGAGGTGATCGGCGTTGAACCCGCAGGGGCAAACGGCATGCGCCTCAGTTTCGAGGCCGGCCACGCGATCGACCGCTTGCCGCGGGCGCAAACGATCGCCGATAGCCTCGCCCCACCCTTCACCTTGCCGCTCAGCTACGCGGTCAACCGCCACTACCTCGATGATCTGGTGACCGTCACCGACGCCGAGATGGCGGCCGCCCAAGCACTGATTCTGGATGAAGCGAAGGCGATGGTGGAACCTGCCTGTGCCGCCGGGCTCGCCGCCGTGCGTGGGGTGCTAAAAGACCGAGTGGCGGGGCGCCGGGTCGGTGTGCTGCTGTGCGGATCGAACACCGACCGCGCCACGTTCGATCGCCACCTCTCGCTGCTGGACGCCTGATGCTGGACACTGCCTCGATCCGCGCCGCTTACGCCCGGATCTCCCCCTACATCCGCCGCACCCCGGTGATGACGCTGGCGGCCGGTGATCTGACCGAGGGGCCGATCACCCTCAAGCTTGAACAGCTGCAGCACGCAGGATCGTTCAAGGCACGCGGTGCGTTCAATGCGCTCACCAGCCTGGCCGTGCCCGCCGCTGGCGTGATCGCGGCGTCGGGCGGCAACCACGGCATCGCGGTGGCCACTGCCGCCAAGCGCCTCGGCCATCGCGCGCGGATTTTCGTGCCAATGCTGACCTCGCCCGCCAAGCGCGCGCGCCTCGACGCGACCGGGGCGGAGATCATCCAGACTGGTGAGAGTTATATGGAAGCCCTCGCCGCCAGCGAGGCCGAGCGCGCCAAAACCGGCGCGCTTGCGATCCATGCCTACGATCAAGTGGAAACACTGGCTGGTCAAGCGACCTTGGCGCTGGAATGGCAAGACCAGTCCGCCGACCTCGACACCCTGCTGATCGCGGTTGGCGGTGGTGGCTTGATCGGCGGTGCACTCGCCTGGCACCGGGGGCGGGTGAAGATCGTCGCCGTCGAGCCAGAGGGCTGCCCAACCCTGCACCGGGCGCTGGCCGCCGGTGCGCCGACCATGGTGACCGTGGGTGGGGTTGCCGTCGACGCGCTCGGCGCCAAGCAAGTGGGCGACCTCATGTTCCCACTCGCGGCAGCACACCTGGGTGCCAGCGTGTTGGTGGCGGATCAGGCGATTGTGGCGGCCCAGCGCCTGCTCTGGCAGCGCTTGCAGCTGGGGGTTGAGCCGGCCGCAGCCGCAGCCCTCGCGGCCCTGAGCTCGGGGGCCTATGTGCCCAGACCGGGGGAACGGGTGGGCGTGCTGATCTGCGGCGGCAACTTTGATCCGGCGACGCTCAACTAGGCTCCCACGGCGGCTTGCGCCAGGCGTCGGTCAGGAATTCGACCAGCACTCGAACCTTCGGCGCCAAGTGCCGACCCGGCGGCCAGATCGCGAACAGGCTGTGCGCTGGCAAGGTCCAGGCCGGCAGCAGGGGTACGAGGGCACCGGTGGCCAGATCATCGGCGATGATGAAGCGTGGCAGATGGCCAATGCCGCAGCCATCCAGCACCGCATGGCGCACCGCTTCGCCCGAATTCACCGTATAGCGCGGCTTGACGGGTGCGGTGACGGGTCCTTGCGGCCCTTCAAAGCGCCATTCCGTTGGCGTGGGCGACAGGCTGTAGACGATGCTCGCGTGATCGATCAGCTGGGCCGGGTGGGTCGGCATCCCGTGGGCGGCGAGATAGGCTGGTGCGGCGACCAGGGCGCGGGTTACCGGGGCCAAGCGTTTGGCGACCAGGCTCGAATCCGGCAAGGTCGTGCGCACCCTGAGCGCAAGGTCGAGGCCCTCGTCCATAACATCGACGAACCGGTCCGTCAGATCGAGGTCGAGCCGCACATCCGGGAACTGGGTTAAGAACCGCGGCACCAGCGGCGAGACATGGCGGATGCCAAAGGTGAGCGGGGCATTGAGGCGCAGCAAGCCGCGCGGCGCCTGCGCCAGTGCACCAACCGCGCGTTCCGCCTCGTCAATATCATCAAGGATGCGCATCACGCGTTCCTGAAACGCCCGGCCGGTTTCGGTCAGGCTCAAGCGCCGGGTCGTGCGGTTGATCAGGCGGGCACCTAAGCGTTCCTCCAACTGCGACAGCTGCCGGCTGACGGCAGCCGGCGACAGGTTCAACGCCCGTGCTGCCGCCGACAGGCTGCCGAGCTCCGCCACGCGCCGAAACACTTGAAACGACACCAAACGATCCATCACCGGCCCTATTGTTGCGTCTTACGCAAAGATCTTAGCCGAGATCGGGGGATTTCCAAAGGGCTCCCGAGATGCCATGTGTCGGGCACACCGTTCAGGAGACACCCCAATGGCTAAGATCCTCGTGCTGTACTACTCGTCCTACGGCCACATCGAAACCATGGCTGGCGCCGTGGCGGACGGCGCGCGCGCTGCCGGTGCTGACGTGACCGTCAAGCGCGTCGCCGAACTGGTGCCGGAAGAGATTGCGCGCGCCGGTCACTTCAAGCTCGATCAAGCAGCCCCGATCGCCACACCGGCGGAGCTGGTGGAGTATGATGCAATCATTTTCGGCACGCCGACGCGCTTTGGCAACATGGCCTCGCAAATGCGCAACTTCCTCGATCAAACCGGCGGCCTGTGGGCTGGCGGCAAGTTGATCGGCAAAGTTGCCTCCGTGTTTGTCTCCACTGGCACTGGTGGCGGCAATGAAAGCACGATCCAATCCTTCCTGCCGACCTTGATCCACCACGGTATGGTGTTTGTCGGCCTGCCCTACTCCGCGCAGGAACTGGTCAATACTGACGAAGTGCGCGGCGGCAGCCCGTGGGGTGCCGGTACCATCGCGGGCGCCAAGGGTGAGCGCCAGCCGTCCGCGCTCGAGCTGTCGATGGCGCGCCAGCAGGGCGCGCACGTCGCCAAGATCGCGGCCAAGCTCGCGGCTTGACCAACGCATCGCCTGCCCCGACTGTCGCCGCTTGCGACGCCTAGGGGATTGTCGCGGCTCGCGACGGCTAGGGGCAGGCGATGAGTGACGAATGTGATGTGGTGATCATCGGGGCCGGCATTGCTGGCGCGTCCGCGGCGTACGAGATCGCCGCGACGCGCCGGGTGCTGCTGCTGGAGCGCGAGGATCAGCCGGGCTACCACACCACCGGCCGCTCCGCCGCGCTCTTCGCCCCGAATTATGGCAACGCTGCAATCCGCGCGATCACCGTCGCCGCACGGGACTTCTATACCACCCCGCCCGAGGGGTTCGCTTCGACCCCGCTGTTGTCACCGCGCGGTGCACTCACCATTGGTGCCGCCGAAGACACCGACATGCTGGAGCACGAGTTTAAGGACTTTTCAGCGCTCTCGACCACCATCCGCCAGATTGATCCGGCGGACGCGCGGCGCATGATCCCGGCCCTCGAGCCCGCGAGCTGTGCGGGCGGTGCGTTGTTCGAACCCGCTGCCCTCGACATGGACGTCCACGCTATTCATCAAGGCTATCTCAAGGGTCTGGCGCGTCGCGGTGGCATCTTGCGCACGGCCGCAGAGGTGACAGCGATCGAGCGCTCCGGCAGTACCTGGACTGTGGTCACCCCCGGGTTTCGCGTGACTGCCCCGGTCCTGGTCAACGCCGGCGGTGCCTGGGCTGATGTGCTGGGCCAATTGGCCGGCGCACCACCGATTGGCCTGGTGCCAAAGCGGCGCACCGCGGTGACTGTTGACGTCGCCGCCGGCCTCGACATCCACGGCTGGCCGATGGTCGCGGACGCGCACGAGACTTGGTACTTCAAGCCCGACGCTGGCCGCATCCTCGCCTCGCCCGCCGATGAGACACCGTCGCCGCCGTGTGACGCGCAGCCCGAAGAACTCGACATCGCGATTCTGATCGACCGGCTGCAAACGGCGACAACCCTGCGCTTCAACCGGCTCGCCTCACGCTGGGCTGGTTTGCGGTCCTTCGTGGCGGATGGCACCATGGTGGCGGGATTCGAGCCGGGGCTGGATGGCTTCTTCTGGCTCGCCGGCCAAGGTGGCTATGGCATTCAGACCGCACCCGCCATGGCGCGGATTGCGGCGGCATTGTCCGCCGGCCAAGCAATGCCGGCCGATGTGCAGGCACTCGGCGTGACCGAGGCGACCTTGTCCCCCACCCGCCTCGCCCGGACTGTTGCAGCTTTGCACTAGTGTTGCTGGAAATCGTCGCACACGCTTCGGTTCAGGTTGCGGCGGCTCAAAGGCGGTGGCAGGGTGCGCCTCGGAACACTGTTTCGGCCCGCCGCGTATCGTGCGTGCGGCCACCGCGCGGTGCCTGCCGATCCGGATACCCGGTCGGTCGACATGCGCGGACACGGCGGACGAAGGAAGAAGGAAGCAAATCCATGAAAAAGACTCTCGGCATTGTCGGTGCAGCTCTGGTGGTCGGCTTGGCCGCTCCGGCGGCAGCACAAAACCACACCAACGGCTTTTACATCGGCCTCGGCGCTGGCGTGAACTGGGCGCGTGACGCCAGCTTCTCGAACATCCTGACCACCTCGGCGACCAGCAACAAGGTCGAGTTCGACATGGGTTGGGTCGGGGTTGGCTCGATCGGTTACGGCTTCGGCAACGGCCTGCGCCTCGAACTCGAAGCCGGCTATCGTCAGAACGGTGCGGATCGCACCTTCGGTTCGAACAGCGGCAGCTCCGGCGATGCGACCGTGTGGTCGGGCATGGTCAACGTGCTCTATGACTTCGCGACCGGCACGGCGTTCATGCCGTACATCGGTGTTGGTATCGGTGGCGCGATGGTGAACTACGACGGTCTGCGCGGCGGCATCGGCAATGGCCTGCGCGTCTCCGGCGACGACACCGTATTCGCGGCTCAGGGCATCTTGGGTGTGGCCTACCAGGTCGCCCCGCAATGGCGCCTCGGCCTCGACTACCGCTACTTCGCGACCACCGAAGGCAACTTCGGCACCAACAACGCAACCCGTCGTTCGAGCGATGCATCGTATGCTGCGCACTCGGTGATCTTCGGCCTGCGCTACGATTTCAACGGCCCGGCTCCGGCACCGCGTCCGGCCCCGCCGGCTCCGGTCGCACAAGTCGCTCCGCCGCCGGCACCGCCGCCGGTGCAGCAGCAGCGCGCTTTCATCGTGTTCTTCGACTTCGATCGCGCCGACATCACCCCGGAAGCACTCGGCATCATCCGTCAGGCGGCTCAGGTCGCTCGTTCGGGCAACGTGCCGCGCATCACGGTCACCGGCCACACCGACACCTCGGGCAACCCGCGCTACAACCAAGCGCTGTCTGAGCGCCGTGCGGCTGCTGTCCGCGCTGCTCTGACCCGCGAAGGCGTGCCGGCTGCCGGCATCAACACCGTCGGTCGCGGTGAAGCCTCGACCCTGGTCCCGACCGGCGACAACGTCCGCGAGCCGCAGAACCGCCGCGCGGAAATCGTCCTCGGCCAGTAACACTCGGCTGACCGCTTACGGATACGCCGCCCAGGGCAACCTGGGCGGCGTTTTTCGTTTGGGGCTTGTGCCGCGGCCGCTCGCTGTCTCAGCATCGCAGACACACAAAAAACGCCTCCCCGGGTATCGGGGAGGCGGTGCGGTCGAAACGGTGTGCGGTAGCGGGTTAGCCCGGCGTGCGCGCCGTCGTCGTGGCCGGACGGGCTGGCGTCGCCGGCGGGGTACGGCAGACCTCGCCGGTGGCGGATTGGTGAAACTGAGCGCGTTCGGTTGCGACGTCTTGGATCGCACCCGGTTCCGCCTTCATGGCTGATTCGAACACGGCCAGCATGTCGCCGCAGAAGTTCGCGGCCGAGAAGCTGCGCATGGAGAAATCGTTAGAGCTTGAGGTCATGAACCGGTCGAACCGGTTCCGGCCCTGACCGCCGAAGCTGCGCTGGTAGTAGCTCTGCAGCACGGCGGTGTGTTCGCGAATGCGATGGCGGGTGCGGACTTGGTTCAGCTGCTGAAAGAAATCCACCCCGGCGACGACGCGGCACGACAGGGCTGCGACTTCGAGCTCACGGTCTAGAAGCGCAACTTCCTGCGCTGACCATTCGCGTTGGGTGAAGCAGGTGGCGGTGGCCACCGCGGGCAGAATGGCAGCGACGGCAAAGGCCCCAGCCGCGAGAAAACGGTTCATCGCTCACCTCATCGACACCCGACCGAGCGGGTGACATGTCTAGAATTCAACGGTGCTGGCGCATGCACACCAGCCAAGTCAGTTGAG
>JAAFHH010000187.1 GCA_013297545.1 Alphaproteobacteria bacterium | reverse complement strand
GGTGTTCCAGGATTACGCGCTCTACCCGCACTTGTCGGTGCGCGAGAACATGGCGTTCGGCTTGAAGCTGCGCCACACCCCGCCGGCCGAGATCGAGCAGCGTGTCGGCGAAGCCGCGCGGATCTTGAAGATTGATCACCTGCTGGACCGCAAGCCGCGCCAGCTCTCGGGCGGTCAGCGCCAGCGCGTCGCCATGGGCCGCGCGATTGTGCGCAAGCCCAAAGTGTTCTTGTTCGACGAACCCTTGTCGAACCTCGATGCCCTGCTGCGCTCTGAAGTGCGCACCGAAATCAAGAAGCTGCACCAGCACCTGCAGGCCACCATCGTGTTCGTCACCCACGACCAAGTCGAGGCGATGACCCTGGCGGACCGCATCGTCGTGTTGAAGGGCGGGCACATCGACCAGGTCGGCCCGCCGGACACGATCTACAACGCGCCAGCCACCCAGTTCGTCGCGGGCTTCACGGGCTCGCCGCCGATGAATTTCATGCCTGCGACCTTGGATGGCGGGCGGATTCGTCTGGATGGCGGTTTGAGCCTGCCAATCCCAGCCTCGCGCACACCAAAAGGCCTCGGCGATGGCGCCAAGGTCGTCTTCGGCATTCGGCCGGAGCATGTCAGCCGCATCGAAGGCACGGACGCAACCTTGGCGCTGCCGGTGACGTTGCTGGAGCCGCTGGGGTCCGACACGCTGGCGTTCTTGTCCGTCGGGTCGAAAGAAATCATCGGGCGCTTCGTGCCAGAACACGCACCAAGGCCTGGCGAAACTGCGCAGATCGCGTTCGATATGCGCAAGTATCACTTGTTTGATCCCGACAGCGGTCGCGCCGTCGGGTCGCTCGACGGCTGATGCCGCACACTCTTCCTGGGGAGGAACCATGATGTTGAGACGTACGTTTGTTCATGCCGCGACTGCCGCCGCAGTTGTGGCGCCACTCGCCCTGGCAGCCCTGCCAGCGGCGGCCCAGCAGACCACCTTGCGGGTGTTCATCGGCGGCCAGCAGCGCCCCGACGTCATGCGCCCGCTGATGGATCTGTTCCAGCAGCAGAACCCCGGCGTGCGCGTCGAAATCGAAGTTGGCGGTGCCACGTCTGAGGCCCAGCAGCAGTACCTGACCACGGTGCTGACCAGCCGCGATCCGGCGATCGACGTCATGTTGATCGACGTGATCCGCCCGGCGCAGTTCGCTGCCGCCGGTTGGGCCGAGCCGCTGGACCCGTTCCTCGGCGGCACGCCGCGCGCGACCCTGCTGCGCCGCTATCTGCCGGGCTACGCCGACGCCGTCGTGGTTGACAACAAGCTGGTCTCGCTGCCGGCCTTTGCCGATGCGATGTTCCTCTACTACCGCACGGATCTCTTGGCGAAGTACAACCTGCAGCCGCCGAAGACCTGGGAAGAAACTGTTGCCCACGCCAAGCGGATCTTGGCCGGTGAGAACAACCCGAACCTGCAGGGCTTGAACTTCCAGGGCGCACCCATTGAGGGCACCAACTGCACGTTCTTGATCCCGTTCTGGCAGCTTGGCGGGAACTTGGTCGGTGCCAACAACCGCGTCACCGTGAACAATGATGCCGGCCGCGGTGCGTTCCAGTTCTGGCTGGATGCCATGCGCGTCCACCGCGTGTCGCCGCCGAACTCGGCCGAAGTGCGCACCGACGATACCCGCCTGCAGTTCCAGAACGGCAACGTCGCGATGGCGGTACTGTGGTCCTACGGCTGGAACTTGTTCCAGTCTGAACAGAGCCAGGTGCGTGGTCGTGTTGGTGTCGTGCCGCTGCCGACCTTCCAGGGTCGCCAATCCGCCACCTGCATTGGTGGCTGGCAGTGGGCGGTGTCGTCGTTTAGCCGCAACAAGCCGCAAGCAGCCGCACTGGTGCAGTTCCTCGCGGGGGGTGTTGGCTCCAAGCACTTGGCGATCAACGCGTCCAACCTGCCGGTGCTGCCGGAACTCTACCGCGATCCGGACGTGCTGCGCGCCAACCCGTGGTTTGAACAGGCCCTGCCGGTGGTCATCACTGCCCGCTCGCGCCCGGTCACGCCGCGCTATCCGGAAGTGTCGGAAATCATCCGCACCAACGTCAACGGCGTGATTGCCGGCACCAAGACGCCGCAAGCAGCCCTGACGGAAATGGAATCCCGCCTGCAGCGGGTGATGCGCTAGTCCATTAGACACTCCGCGGCCGGCCTTGCGTCGGTCGCGGGGTTCTACCGAGGGTCCAATGGCGAACACTGCCCCCAAGCCGGTTCGACGCAGTCTTGGCGATCTGTCCGAAGGCACGCTCGGCACGTTGATGCTGCTGCCGACGGCATTTCTGCTCTGCTTGATCGTGGTCTATCCCGTCGGCCGGCTGGTCTATATCAGCCTGTTCGATTGGCGCATGAACCTGCCCAATGCCGTGCCGCAGTTCATCGGCTTCGAGCATTACATCTACGCGCTGACCGACGATCCGAAGTTCTGGGAAGCGGTTTACAACACCGTGCTGATCACGGTGATCACGGTGCCGGGTGCGCTGGTGGTTGGCCTTGGCCTTGCTCTGCTCGCCAACTTACCGTTCAAGCACCGCTGGCCCACACGGTTGGCCCTGCTGCTGCCCTGGGCGCTGCCTTTGGTGTTCGCGGGCCTGATCTTTCGCTGGTTCTTCAACTACGACTATGGCTTGGTGAACGACATCTTGGCCCGCTTCGGCATCGGCAAGGTGCTGTGGGGCACGGAGCCGAACCTGGCGTTCGCCACCATCTGTCTGGTCATCATCTGGAAATCCTCCAGCTTCATGGCGATGATCCTGCTCGCCGGCTTGCAGACCATCCCGCGCAACCTCTATGAGGCGGCGCGTGTGGATGGTGCCACACCCTGGCAGTGTTTCTGGAAGATCACGCTGCCGATGCTGATGCCGTCGATTGTCGTGGCGCTGGTGTTTCGTACGATCACGGCGATCCAAACCTTTGACATTCCCTACGCTATGACCGGCGGTGGCCCTGGTGGCACCACCGAGACCTTGGCGATGTACATCCACAAGACGACGATCGACTTCCTGGACTTTGGTTATGGCTCCGCCCTTGCGATGCTGATGTTCCTGGTCAGTCTGGTTGCCACCGTCGTCTACCTGCGCATCATTCAAGGAGACAAGGAATGAGCGCTGCAGCCCCCGCACCCACCGCCCATGGCGAAGCCGAAGACAAGGTCAGTCGGATTTGGCTGATCGCCGCCGGTGCGGCCGTCGTGGTCAACGGCATGTTTCCGGCTCTCTGGGTCCTGCTCACCTCGCTCAAAACCGAAGGTGAATTGACCCGGGTGCCGATCACCTACCTGCCGGTCGATCCGACATTCCAGAACTATCTGACGGCGTTTGCCGCCCAGCCCTTGGCGCGGTTCTTCTTCAATTCCGTGGTGGTCGCAGCCCTCTCGACAATCCTCACCTTGGTGGTGAGTGCGCTTGCGGCTTACGCGATTTCGCGGCTGCGCATTCGGTTCAAGAATGTCGTGCTGTCGGTGATCGTCGCGGTGTCGATGTTCCCACTGATCAGCTTGATGGTGCCGCTGTTCCAGACCATGCGCGCGCTCGGCCTGTTGAACACCTATGCCGCCCTGGTACTGCCGTACACGGTGCTCAATCTGCCCGTGTGTATTCTGATCCTGGTCAGCTTCTTCAACGCGATCCCGCGCGATCTTGAGAACGCGGCGATGATCGATGGCTGCACGCGCCTTGGCGCTTTGTTCAAGGTCGTGCTGCCGCTGACCGCACCCGGCGTGTTCACGGCCGGGATCATCAGCTTTGTCAATGCCTGGGACGAGTTCTTGCTCGCCCTCTCCTTCACCTCCTCCATGCAGATGCGGACCTTGCCGGTGGGCATCACCTTGTATCAGGGTGAGTTCGCGTTCCCGTGGCCGATCATCTCGGCGGCGTTGATTGTCGCGATCGTGCCGATTGCGATTGTCATCGTGATCTTCCAGGAACGGGTGGTCAGCGGCCTGACCGCAGGCGGCGTCAAGGGTTAGCACCGGAGGAGTGGGATGGCATTTTCAGCCGCGGACTGGGTGATCGCGGACGGCGCGCAAGTGTCCGCGACCAGCGATACATCGGTCACGCTTGGCACCTCGCTGGGCGACCTGGAGGTGACCACCCCGTGGCTCGGGGTCGTGCGCCTGCGCATCGGCCCGCGCGACCTGCCGGACTATGGCTTGCTGGCCGATGGCCTGAGCGACAGCCCGATCTCGGCGCGCCCGATCGATGCGGGCGTTATGGTCAGCGTTGGGTCGTTGGCGCTGAAGGTGACCAGCCAGCCGACCCGCTTTGATCTCAGCTATTTCGGCAGCCCGGTGCTGCAGACGATCACGGACCAGCACTTTCGCGGCTGGACCCGGCTGCCGGCGCTGGCCCGCCACACCGATGGCAGCCGCTGGCTGCTCTCGCTGGCACTTGATGGCCGGGCGTCGCTCTATGGCCTGGGCGAGAAGTTCGGCCGGCTCGACAAGCGCGGCGGTGTCGCGATCAGCCAGGTCGAAGATGCCCTCGGGGTGAACACCGAACTTGCCTATAAGAACGTGCCGTTTGTGTGGACGCCGGGGGTCGATGGCAAGCTCGGCTGGGGCCTGTTCCTCAACACGCCGGCGCGGGTGGTCCATCACCTCGGCGACGGGGCCTGGTCGAACCGCACCTATGCGGTCGAGGTGGAGGATACCTCCCTCGACGCATTCCTGATTGTCGGCGGCACGCCAGCCGAAGTGCTGGACCGGTTTACCGCCCTGGTCGGCAAGCCGCCGGTGCCGCCGGTGTGGAGCTTTGGCGTGTGGGCAAGCCGCGCCTACTACCGCACGGCCGAAGAGACCTTGGCGGCGGCGAAGGAACTGCGCGATCGCGATTTCCCCTGCGATGTCATCACCTTCGATGGCCGCGCCTGGCTCGAGACCACGTCGCGCTGCCTGCTCGAATGGGACCCCGCGCGCTACCCGAACCCGGGCATCGTGCTGGCGGAACTGAAAGCCCAGGGCTACCACATCTGTAACTGGGAATACCCGTTGGTCTCGCTGACCAACCCGCGCTTCCAAGAGCTTGCGGACAAGGGCTACTTCCTCAAAGACATCAAGACCGGCCAGCCCTACGCCTATCACTGGGACCCAGGCCCATTCGGCAGCGTGCTGACGCCGCTGCCAACCTCCGCGATGATCGACTTCACCAATCCAGAAGCTTACCGCTTCTGGCAGGACCTGCACGGCCCGCTGCTACAGGGCGGGGTCGATGTGATGAAGACCGATTTCGGCGAACAGATCCCGGACGGCGTGGTCGCCTTCAACGGTGATACTGGCAAGCGCCTGCACAATGTCTACACCTTCCTTTACAACAAGGCAGTGTTCGAGGCGACGCAGGAATACCGCCCGCACGAGCCAGCGATGGTGTGGGGGCGCTCGGCCTGGGTTGGCAATCACCGCTACCCAGTGCACTGGGGTGGCGATCCGCAGAGCGATTGGGGTGGGCTGATTGGCTCGATCCGCGGTGGGCTTAGCTGGGGCCTGTCGGGTGGCGCCTACCACGCGACCGATATCGGCGGCTTCTATGGCGCGGAGCAGCCGAGTGCGGAGCTCTATGTGCGCTGGGTGCAAGCCGGCGTGTTCGCCTCCCACTTCCGCTTCCACGGCATTGGCGTGCGCGAACCCTGGGGCTTTGGGCCGGATGCAGAAGCGATCTGCCGGGATTGGTTCAAGCTGCGCATGCGCCTGATCCCCTACCTGATGCGGGCAGGCCAGGCAGCGGCTGAGACGGGTCTGCCGGTCATGCGCGCCATGGTGCTCGCCTGCCCGGATGAGCCCGAATGCCACAGCTTCGACACCCAGTTCTTCTGCGGCGAAGACCTGTTGGTGGCACCGATCACCGCGCCCGGCGGCATCGTCGACGTCTACCTGCCGAGCGGGCGCTGGTACGATTTTCTCACCGGCGAGCCCTATGAGGGCAGCCGCACGGTGCGCCTCGCCCTGCCGCTCGACCGCTTCCCGGTGTTCGCCCGCGATGGGGCGACGATCCCGCTGGGTCCGGTGGTGGCGCATACCGGCCTCATCCCACACGGCGGGGAGATCGAGGAAGTCTGGGCCTACGGCACCCACCGCGGCTGGCCGCAGGACCTGCCGGCCGGCGTGCCGGTCCGACACCGGCCGGGTTAGGTCACTGCCAGAGCGAGATACTCTCCCGGTCCAGCGCCCGCTGCACCGCGCCGCGCGCGAGCATTGCCTCGGCGTGCGCGGTCCAGCGCGGGTACGTCGTGCGCATGGGGAGGCTCATGCGGTTGCCCCAGCGGTAGAACACCAGCAGATAGGTATCGAGGACGCTGTAGCCGGCGGGCAGCACCCAGCCGGTCTCCGGCAGCCGGGCCTCGATCAGCTGGTGCGCTTGGGTGAGGTG
>JAAFHH010000186.1 GCA_013297545.1 Alphaproteobacteria bacterium | reverse complement strand
CATCTCAGGCCATCTGCGCGATGGCCGCGCGTTCACCACCTATGCGCCGCAAGATCCGGGCCTCGCCCAGCGCCTGCACCAGGCTGGTGTGCGGGTCGCTGCCGCCCCGCTGGATGACGGCACCAATTCGATCCTCGGCGTGCTGATTTCCTGGTTCCCGATGCTGTTGATGATCGGGGTGTGGATTTTCTTCATGCGCCAGATGCAGTCCGGCGGTGGCAAGGCCATGGGCTTTGGCAAAAGCCGGGCGCGGTTGCTGACCGAGAAGGTTGGCCGTGTCACGTTCGACGACGTTGCGGGCATCGACGAAGCCAAGGTCGAACTGCAGGAAATCGTTGAGTTCCTGAAGGATCCGCAGAAGTTCCAGCGCCTCGGCGGCAAAATCCCGAAGGGCTGTTTGCTGGTCGGCCCGCCGGGCACCGGTAAGACGTTGCTTGCGCGGGCGATTGCTGGCGAAGCAAACGTGCCGTTCTTCACCATCTCCGGCTCGGACTTCGTGGAGATGTTCGTCGGTGTCGGTGCGAGCCGCGTGCGCGACATGTTCGAACAGGGCAAGAAGAACGCGCCGTGCATCATCTTCATCGACGAAATCGACGCGGTTGGGCGCCATCGTGGTGCCGGCCTTGGCGGTGGCAATGATGAACGCGAACAGACCTTGAACCAGCTCCTGGTCGAGATGGACGGGTTCGAAGCGAACGAAGGCGTGATCTTGATCGCCGCCACCAACCGCCCGGACGTGCTGGACCCAGCACTGCTGCGGCCAGGCCGTTTTGACCGTCAGGTGACCGTGAGCAATCCGGATGTCGGTGGCCGCGAAAAGATCTTGAAGGTGCACATGCGCAAGGTGCCTTTGGCGCCGGACGTTGATGCGCGCGTGATCGCCCGCGGCACGCCTGGCTTCTCTGGTGCGGATCTCGCGAACCTGGTGAACGAAGCGGCGTTGTTGGCGGCACGCCTGTCCAAGCGCGTCGTCACCATGGCGGATTTCGAAGCCGCCAAAGACAAGGTGATGATGGGGGCCGAGCGCCGCTCGATGGTGATGAGCGAGAAGGACAAGGCGCTGACCGCCTACCACGAAGCCGGTCACGCGCTGGTGACGTTGTGCGTCGAAGGCTCTGATCCGCTGCACAAGGTGACGATCATTCCGCGCGGCCGGGCACTCGGCGTCACCATGTCGTTGCCGGAAAAGGACCGCTACGGCTACGCCAAGCTCGAACTCGAAGCCCGGCTCGCCATGATGTTCGGTGGCCGGATTGCCGAGGAAATCATCTTCGGCCCGGCACAGGTGACCACCGGTGCATCCGACGACATCCGCCAGGCGACCAATCTGGCGCGCCGGATGGTCACGGAATGGGGCATGTCCGAAAAGCTGGGGCCGCTGCGCTATTCTGAGAACGAGGAAGAAGTGTTCCTCGGCCACTCGGTCACCCAGCGCAAGAACGTGTCGGACGCGACGGCGAAGATCATCGATGAAGAAATTCGCCGGATCATCGACACGGCCGAAGGGGCTGCGCGTAAGGTGCTGACCGAAAAGCTCGACGACTTGCACATCGTTGCCAAGGGCTTGCTCGAGTTCGAAACCCTGTCGGGTGAAGAGATCAAGGCGTTGCTGCGCGGCGAAGCCGTGGTGCGCGACGACACTGATCACAAGCCGCAGGCGCCCACCGGTGGACGGCGTTCGACGGTGCCCAACGTCAATCCAGACTTCCTGCAGCCGAAGCCGGGCATGGGCGACTAGCCCGACACACCTCTCCCATGCAGCCATCAACGCAACCGCCGCGGCCTGACCAGGCCGCGGCGCCAACGTATCCGGAACCCGTCGGCTTCCTCACCGGGGAGGCCGCGCGTGCCGCCGTACTGAGCGGCAACGCTTTGCCGCTGGCTGGCAGCGGCACGGCCTTCACCGGCGTGCTGTGGCACCGGCGCGGCACCACACCCTGGCTGCAGGCAGTGACCGACATTCACCCGCAGGAACTGGACCAGCTGGCCCGCCCGCGCGGCAGCCTCGCGGGTCTCAGCCTCGATCGGCCGCGGCTGATGGGGGTGGTGAACGTGACGCCGGACAGTTTTTCCGACGGTGGCCAGTGGCTCGACCCCGCGGCCGCGATCGCGCATGGGGTCGCACTGGCAGCCGCCGGTGCGGACATCATCGATGTCGGGGGCGAGTCGACCCGGCCCGGTGCGCACGCCGTTGATCCGGGCGACGAGCAGGCGCGCGTGCTGCCGGTGATCACCGCGTTGGCGGAGCGCGGGCTTTTGGTCTCGATCGACACCCGGCACCCGGCGACCATGGCGGCGGCGGCGGCGGCCGGTGCCCAGATCATCAATGACGTGACGGCACTGGCTGCACCAGGTGCGCCAGCGATGGCAGCCTCCCTCGGCCTGCCGGTCGTGCTGATGCACATGCAAGGCGCGCCGGAGACGATGCAGGCAGCCCCGCGCTATCATGATGTCGTGCTCGACGTCGCAGATCAGTTGGCGGCCCGGCTCGCCGCCGTGATCGCCGCGGGGGTCGCGCGCGAGCGCATCCTGCTCGACCCCGGCATTGGCTTTGGCAAGACCGTCGATCACAACACCAGCCTGTTGCGGCACCTGGCGCTGCTGCACGGATTCGGGCTGCCCTTGGTGGTCGGTGTGTCGCGCAAGAGCATGATCCAGCACATCGTGGGCGGCGACCTGCCGACGTCGGCCCGGCTGCCGGGCAGTCTGGCCGCCGCTCTCGCCGCGGTCGCTGCGGGAGCGCAGATCTTGCGCGTGCACGATGTCGCGCAAACCCAGCAGGCTCTGGCAGTATCAGCCGCGATCCGCGGCAGGTGAGGACCCTTCCATGAGCTTGTTCGGCACCGACGGCATTCGCGGCCGCGCCAACAGCGAGCCGATGACTGCATCGACCATGCTGCGGGTCGCACAAGCCGTCGGCCTCACCCTGCCGCACGACGCTGGCCGGCCACTCGCACTGATCGGCAAGGATACCCGCCTATCCGGCTACATGCTGGAACCGGCGCTGACGGCGGGCTTGGTTTCGGTTGGGGTTGACGTGGTGCTGCTGGGTCCGTTGCCGACCCCAGGGGTGGCGATGCTGGTACGCTCGCTCAGGGCGGACCTCGGGGTGGTGCTCTCCGCCTCCCACAACCCCTACGAGGACAATGGTATCAAGCTGTTCGGTGCTGATGGCTACAAGCTGTCCGACGAGCTGGAGGCCAGGATTACCGCCGCGGTGCTCGGGTCCCAGCCGATGGCGCTGGCGGCATCCGCCGATCTCGGCCGGGCGCGCCGGCTCGATGACGCGGTTGGCCGCTACATCGAATTCGTCAAGGCGAGCTTCCCGCGGCGCTTGCGCCTCGATGGCTTGAAGCTGGTGGTCGATGCCGCCCACGGTGCTGCCTACAAGGTCGCACCCTCGGTGTTCTATGAACTGGGTGCTGAGGTCATCGCGATGGGCGTGGCGCCCGATGGCTTCAACATCAACCAGGCCTGTGGCGCGACCGACCCAAAAGCACTCGCCGCCCGGGTGGTCGCGGAAGGGGCTGCCCTTGGCATCGCGGTCGATGGCGATGCCGACCGGTTGATCCTGGTGGATGAGACCGGCCACATCATCGATGGCGACCAGATCATGGGCTTGATCGCGACCTCGGCTGCACGGGCCGGCACCCTGCGCGGCGGCGGTGTGGTGGCGACCGTGATGTCGAATCTAGGGCTCGAACGCCACCTCAGCCGGCTTGGCCTCGCCCTCCACCGCACTAAGGTGGGCGACCGCCATGTGGTGGAGGCGATGCGGGCGGGTGACTTTAATGTCGGGGGCGAACAGTCCGGCCACATCATCTTGGCCGACCATTCGACGACGGGGGACGGCTTGATTGCAGCCCTGCAGTTCCTCGCCGTGGTGGTCGATCACGGTGGCCAGGCATCCACGGTCGCGCGCGTGTTCGACCCGGTGCCCCAGCGCCTGCGCAATGTGCGCTATGCTGCCGACGCTCAGCCATTGACGGCACCGGCCGTGCTGGCTGCAATTGCCGACGCCGAAGCCACTCTGGGAGCCGCGGGCCGCTTGCTGATCCGCAAGTCCGGCACCGAGCCGGTGATCCGGGTGATGGCGGAAGGCGATGATGAAGGCGTGGTGATCCGCGTGGTCGACCAAGTGGTCGCCGCCGTCGCTGCGGCAGGGGGCACCCCATGACCACCGAATTGTTTCGTGATGACAGCTACGCGACCACCGCCGCAGCGACCGTGGTTGCAGTTGACGGTACTGCGGTGATGCTGGACCAGACCATCTTTTACCCCATGGGTGGCGGTCAGCCGGGCGACACCGGCACGCTAACGCTCAGCGATGGCCAGGTGTTGACGGTCGTCGACACCCGCAAGGGGGAGGGCGGTATTCAGCACCTGCTGGCCGAGGGCAGCGCGCTGCCTGCCGTGGGCGCGCAGGTCAGCCTCGCGATCGATTGGGCGCGCCGCTATCTGCACATGCGTATCCACACCGCGCTGCACTTGATGTGCGCCGTGGTGCCAGCTGGTGTCACCGGCGGGCAGATCGGCCCTGGCCGCGGGCGGCTGGATTTCGATGTGGGCGAGACGACCCTCGACAAAGCCGCGATCGAGGCTGGGCTTAACGCCTTGGTCCAGGCGGATCACCCAGTCAGCCCACGCTGGGTCGAAGAGCGCGAACTCGATGAGAAGCCCGAGCTGGTGCGCACCATGTCGGTGCAGCCGCCGCGCGGGGCTGGGCGCATCCGGTTGCTGGATATCGCCGGTGTCGACTTGCAACCGTGCGGCGGCACGCATGTCGCCCGCACCGGCGAGATCGGCGCGCTGGTGGTCGAGAAGATCGAAAACAAGGGCAAGCGCAACCGGCGCGTTGTGGTGGCGTTGGCTGAGCTCGCCGCGTCGTGATCGCGCTCAGAGCTGCCCGCGATGGCGACAGCGCCGTGCTGGCGGAAGTGTTCTGCGAAGCGCGCCGCGTCGGCATGCCCTATCTGCCAGAACCGCTGCCGAGTGCGCGGGAAATCGACCGGTGGCTGACCAAGTCCGTGCTGCCCTCCGCCGTGGTGACGGTGGCGGAGCGTGATGGCGCGATCCTGGGCTACACGGTGCTGGATGGTGATCACTTGGATCAACTCTACATCCGCCCGGATGCCTGGAGCCTCGGTGTCGGCAGCGCCTTGCTGCAAGACGCGCAGCGCCGCCATCCCGATGGGGTTAGCTTGTTCGTGTTCCAAGCCAACACGCGCGCCCGCACGCTGTACGAGCGGCACGGGTTTCGAGTCGAGGCGCTGAACGATGGTTCCGGCAACATGGAAGGGCTGCCGGATGCGCTCTATGTCTGGGGCGAACCGCTGCCCTGAGCACTCGGCCAGCTGACCAGCACGATGCCGAGAGCCACGAGGGCAAGCGCTGCCAGGAACAGCGGCGTCAACGCCTCACCCAGAATCAGCCAGCCGAACAGCGCGCCGATCAGCGGGGTGAGGAACGTGAAAACCGACAGCCGTGTCGCCGAATAGCGTGCGATCAGGCTGAACCAGGCGAGCAGGGTGACGGTCGCGACCCAGAAGGACTGGTAGGCCAGGCTCGCGGTGGCAACCACTCCGGTCGGCAGCTGCCACACTTCACCCAGCGCCAAAGACACGCCGGTGAGTGCGACGCCCGAGACCACGAGCTGGACAATCACCACCCGCCCGGTCGCCTCGCGGGCGAGCGCGGTTGCCTTCACCACCATGGTGTTGGCACCCCAGAGCATGCCGGCCAGCAATGCCAGCGCGTCACCCTGCCAATTGCCCTGGCTCGAGGGCCCAAGCGCCAGGGCGACGCCGGCAAACGCAATCGCGACCCCGATCAAGCGGGACAGCGGCAGCCGGTCGGCCGAGCCGACGAGCTTGGTGCCGAGCACGACCCAGAACGGCGCGGTGTAGAGGAACAGCACGACGCGCGCTGCATCGGTCAGGGCAAGCGCCATGTAGAGCACCGCGAACTCGGCGGCGAAGAACACCCCAGCCCAGATCGCCGGCCAGCGGGCGGCTGGGATCGCTGGCGCCATCGGTGCCCGCAGCCGCAGCCACGCCCAGACCAACGGCAACGCGATGAGGGAGCGGATCGCGGCTTGCGCGACCGGTGCAACCTCCGGCAAGGCGAGCTTGATCGCGACCTGCTGCAAGCCCCAGCTGGCGCACAGCATCACCATGATCAGCACGGCAGAAACATCGAGTGGGCGGGCCATTGGGGGGAGGGTAGTGACTGTTCTCGCAACGCACCACCCCCATCGCTTTCGCCCCTCCCCCCGTAAGCGGCAGGGGAATCGCATATGAGAGTGTCTTGATTTTTTGAAGAATCAGGATTCTTAAGGCATGGCTCTTTTTCGGGAGGCCATGGCGATGTCGGAACTCACGGTGCTGCTCTCTGTCATTGAGGAT
>JAAFHH010000185.1 GCA_013297545.1 Alphaproteobacteria bacterium | reverse complement strand
GTAGCCGGGCGTGTTCCTCGGCCGCCTTGGCGTCAAAGCACTGGGCGATCCGGTAGCGGTGCCGGCCGACCGGCCCGTCTTCGGGCGTTTTGGTCCACACCTCGCGCCCTTCGGCGCGCCATTGCAGCCCATTGTCGATATCGCGGGTGATCACGTGAGGCCTCGTTCCTGAACCGCGGCTAGGGAATCCGAACCCGCCCTGCTTGTCGAGAGGCAAGCGCGGCCGAATCGCGCTTGCACCGCATGGCGCCGGAGCGTATAGGTTTCGCCCCCCAGGGGATCGTCCGTCCGCGAGTGTCGCGCACGGGCGTTTTTGGTTTGGCTGGACAGGATCGCATGTTCGAGGGCTTGTCGCAAAAGCTGGGCGCGGTGTTCGACCGCCTGACCAAGCGTGGCGCGCTGTCGGAGGCTGATGTCTCCGAGGCGATGCGCGAGGTGCGCATTGCCTTGCTCGAAGCCGATGTCGCTCTGCCGGTGGTCAAAGACTTCATCACCAAGGTGAAGGACCAGGCGGTTGGCGCCGCGGTCTTGAAGTCGGTCACGCCGGGCCAGATGGTCGTCAAGATCGTCCACGACGAATTGGTGCAGGCCTTGGGATCTGAGGCGGTTGCGATTGATCTGGAAGCGCCGGCCCCGGTCGCGATCCTGATGGTCGGCCTACAGGGCTCCGGCAAGACCACGACGACCGCCAAGATTGCGCGGCGCCTCACCACCCGCGACCGCAAGAAAGTGCTGATGGCGTCGCTGGACGTGCATCGGCCGGCCGCCCAAGAACAATTGGCGATCCTGGGGCGCCAAGTCGGGGTTGAAACCCTGCCGATCATCGCCGGCCAATCGCCAGTGCAGATTGCGGAGCGCGCACTGAAAGCCGCGCGCACCGAAGGCTACGACGTCTTGCTGCTGGATACCGCCGGGCGCTTGGCGATCGACGAGGCGTTGATGGCCGAAGTGGCGGCCGTGCGCGATGTCGCCCAGCCGCACGAAACCTTGCTGGTGGCCGACGCCATGTCCGGTCAGGACGCGGTGACGGTCGCGAAAACCTTCCACGACCGGCTGACTTTGACCGGCATCGTGCTGACCCGGATCGACGGCGATGCGCGCGGCGGGGCGGCGCTGTCCATGCGCGCGGTCACCGGTTGCCCGATCAAGCTGTTGGGGGTCGGCGAGAAGGTCGACGCGCTGGAAGATTTCCACCCCGAACGCATCGCTGGCCGCATCCTCGGCATGGGCGATGTCGTTTCGCTGGTGGAACGAGCAGCCGAGACGATCGACCGGGACGAGGCCGAAAAACTCGCCCTCAAGATGCAGAAGGGCGGCTTCGATCTCGACGATTTCGCCTCCCAGCTGCGCCAGCTGCAGAAGATGGGCGGCATGTCCGGCCTGATGGGCATGATGCCCGGGGTGCAGAAGGTGAAACAGCAGTTGGCCGGTGCCAACGTCGACGACCGGGTGCTGAAGCGCCAGGAAGCGATCGTGCTGTCGATGACGCCGAAGGAACGGCGCGATTGGCGGTTGCTGAACGCCAAACGCAAGGTCCGCATCGCGGCGGGGTCCGGCACCACGGTGCCAGACGTCAACCGGCTGCTGAAGCAGTTCCAAGAAATGCAAAAGATGATGAGCCAGGTGCAGAAGATGGGCCAGAAAGGCCTACTCGGGCGGATGATGCCCGGCCTGGCGAAGAAGATGGGTGGCTTGGGTTTGACCCCCGGCATGGGCATGCCGGACCTGCCGCCTGGATTTCCCACATCCGGCGGCCCTGCAATGGGCGGCCGGCCCCCGCTGTTGCCGCCCGGCTTCGGCAAGAAACGCTAGATCACGTACTCAGAAGGAAACCCATGTCCCTCAAGATCCGCCTGACCCGTCTTGGCGCCAAAAAGCGCCCGTTCTACCGCATCGTGATTGCTGAAGCGACGTCGCCGCGCGATGGCCGCTTCATCGAAAAGATCGGCTCCTACAACCCGATGGTCGAGCGCGACCACCCGGATCGCCTGGTGATCAACGAAGAGCGTGCGCGCCACTGGCTCGCCTGCGGCGCGCAGCCGACCGACCGCGTCGCGCGCTTCCTCGGCGACAAGGGCCTGATGCCGAAGCGACCGATGCGGGAAACCCCGTTGAAGTCCGCACCGGGCAAGAAGGCCCTGGAACGCGCCAAGGCCGAAGCGGCCGCGTAACGACCGATGCCGTTCCCGCTGCCAAAGCCAGTGATCGTTGCCCGCTTCGCCGGCGCCCATGGGGTGCAGGGTCAAGTGCGGCTGCGTTCCTTCACCGCCGATCCAACGGCGGTGCTGGGCTATGGCGCGCTTGCAGCAGCCGATGGCCGGCGGTTTTCGATCAAGAAATTGCTGGGCGAAGTGCGCGGCAATCTGATCGTCGCCGTCGACGGGGTGGCGGACCGCACCACAGCCGAACAGTTGAACGGCATCGACCTTGCGGTCGATCGCAGCCAACTGCCCCCGGCTGAGGAGGATGAGGTCTACCACGCGGATCTGATCGGCCTCGCCGCCGTCACCCGCGATGGCGTCGCCCTGGGCGCGGTCACCGCCGTGCAGGACTTTGGCGCCGGCCCGCTGATCGAACTCAGCACGGGCCAGTTGCTGCCCTTCACCTTGGCCGTCGTGCCGGAGATTGATCTGGCCAATGGTCAGGTCATCATCGAGCTGCCGGATCTGGTGGAGGGGGAGGAGCGGCCATGACCTGGCACGCCCATGTCCTGACCCTGTTCCCGCAGGCGTTCCCGGGCCCACTCGGCTTGAGCCTGGCAGGTCAGGCGCTGGCCCGCGGGGTGTGGCAGTTGACCACGGCGGATATCCGGTCGTTTGCGACCGATGTCCACCGCTCGGTTGATGACACGCCATTCGGCGGTGGTCCCGGCATGGTGCTGAAGGCGGATGTGTTGGACCGGGCCTTGGCCGCGGCCCCAGCCGATCTGCCGATGCTGTGCTTAAGCCCGCGTGGCCGCCCGCTCACCCAGGCGTGGGCGAGTGATCTGGCGGCTGGCCCAGGGGTGACCCTGGTGTGCGGCCGGTTCGAAGGCATCGACCAGCGGGTGATCGACGCGCGATCCCTGACCGAGGTGTCGGTTGGCGACTATGTGCTGTCCGGTGGTGAGCCGGCGGCCCTCGTGCTGCTCGACGCCTGTGTCCGGCTGCTGCCGGGTGTCCTCGGCGCGCCGGAGACGCTGGCGGAGGAAAGCTTTACCAGCGGTTTGCTGGAATACCCCCACTACACCCGCCCGGCCGATTGGTGCGGCCGGCAGGTGCCCGACATTTTGCTGTCCGGCAATCACGCCCGCATCAAGGCGTGGCGCCGCGAACAAGCAGAAACCCTCACACGCACCCGCCGGCCCGATCTGTGGGCCCGGCAGGCGCAGACCAAGACCTAGAGAAGCCAAAGGAACTGACCCATGAACATCATCCAAACGCTCGAGGCGGAGCAGATCGCCAAGTTCACCGCGGAGAACAAGATCCCGAACTTCATTCCGGGTGACACCGTGCGCGTCAACGTCAAGGTCGTCGAAGGTACCCGCGAGCGGGTGCAGGCGTTCGAAGGCGTGTGCATCGCGCGCAAGAATTCCGGCCTGAATTCGAACTTCACGGTGCGCAAGATCTCGAACAATGAAGGGGTGGAGCGCGTGTTCCCGCTCTATTCGCCGCGGCTCGCCTCGATCGAGCTGGTGCGCCAGGGCGATGTTCGGCGCGCGAAGCTGTATTACCTGCGCGGTCGCCGCGGCAAGTCAGCGCGCATCGCCGAAAAGGCCCGCGTCACGACCCCGAAGGGTGGCGCTGAGTAACGCCCACCCCCACCTCTAGCCGATCGATGATGAGGACGACCATGGCCGCACCGCGCACGCTCTACGACAAGATCTGGGATGCCCACATTGTCCAAGCGGACGCGGACGGCACCACCTTGCTCTACATCGATCGCCACCTGGTGCATGAAGTCACCTCCCCGCAGGCGTTCGAGGGCTTGCGCTTGACCGGGCGGCGGGTGCGCCGCCCCGATGCCACGGTGGCTGTGGCCGACCACAATGTGCCGACGACCGATCGCAGCCAAGGCATCACGGACGAGGAAAGCCGCATCCAGGTGGAAACCCTGGAAGCCAACGCCAAGGAATTCGGCGTTGAGTATTACGGCATGTCCGACATCCGCCAGGGCATCGTCCACATCATCGGGCCGGAACAGGGCTTGACCCTACCGGGCATGACCATCGTGTGCGGCGACAGCCACACCTCAACCCATGGCGCGTTTGGCGCACTCGCGTTCGGCATCGGCACGTCTGAAGTCGAACACGTGTTGGCGACCCAGTCGCTGGTCGCCAAGCGGTCGAAGAACATGAAGGTGGAGGTGACCGGTGCCTTGCCACCCGGTGTCACCGCCAAGGACATCGTGCTGGCGATCATCGGGGAAATCGGCACGGCGGGCGGGACTGGCCACGTCATCGAGTTCTGCGGCGACACCATCCGCGGCCTGTCGATGGAAGGCCGGATGACGGTCTGCAATATGACGATCGAAGGCGGTGCGCGCGCCGGCCTGATCGCGCCGGACGAGACGACCTTCGCCTACCTGCAGGGCCGCCCGCACGCACCGAAGGGGGCGGCCTGGCAAGCAGCACTCAGTTACTGGCGCACGCTGCCCTCCGACGAGGGGGCGCACTACGACAAGGTCGTCCGCATCGATGCCGCGACCCTGCAGCCGTTCGTCACCTGGGGCACCAGCCCGGAAGACGCACGGCCGATCAACGGGGTGGTGCCCGATCCGGACGCCGCCGCCTCGCCCGACAAGGCGCAGGCAATCCGTCGCTCGCTCGCCTACATGGACTTGGCACCGGGCACCAAGCTGACCGATATCCCGATCGACCGGGTGTTCATCGGCTCGTGCACCAATGGCCGGATCGAAGATCTGCGCGCCGCCGCCGTGATTGCGCAGGGCCGGACGGTCGCGGCCACCGTCAAGGCGATGGTGGTGCCGGGCTCCGGCCTGGTGAAGGAACAGGCCGAAGCCGAAGGGCTCGACCAGATCTTCCTGGCTGCCGGCTTTGAATGGCGGGAGCCTGGCTGTTCCATGTGCCTGGCGATGAACGCCGATCGGCTGGAGCCGGGTGAGCGCTGTGCGTCGACCTCGAACCGCAATTTCGAAGGCCGGCAAGGCCGCGGTGGCCGCACGCACTTGGTCTCGCCGGCGATGGCCGCCGCCGCGGCCGTGACCGGTCGCTTGACCGACGTTCGGACGCTCTAGCATCACGCCCGCCGCACCCTGGCGCCGCGCGGTTGCGGCGCTGATCGATTGGTTTGCGATCGCGGTGCTCACGCTCGCCTTCGCCTCGGCCGCCAGCGTGCTGCTCGGCCTCGGCGGGGCGACCGAGGCGACGCTCGCGGCCGCCGGCCCGGTGGTATTGATCGCGACCGCGATCATCTATTTCGCAACGCTGGAAGCCCACGGTCGGCAAAGCCTGGGCAAGGCCGCGTGCAAGTTGACGGTAACCACAGCGGGTAGGGTGCTGACCCAGCGGCACGCACTGGTGCGCGCAACCGCGAAGGTGCTGGTGCTGTGGGTGATCCCCGAACAGCTACAGGCAGTTGGCCTGCCATGGCTTGGACTGATGATAGCAGTTGGAATTGTTTCCTTGCTATTTATTCCCAAGTTGCGCGATACTGGTTATGATCTAGCGACGCGCACCGCCGTGCTGCAGTCCTCTCAAAGAACATCTTAGGGTTCGTTGCACGACTGTGCCCGAATTTGTAACTTAACCCCAAGCCCTCGGAGGAGTTGGATGCAACCGTTCACCCAGTTGACTGGAATTGCAGCGCCGCTACCGATGATCAATGTCGATACCGACATGATCATTCCGAAGCAGTTCTTGAAGACGATCAAACGCTCAGGACTCGGCAAGAATCTCTTCGACGAAATGCGCTTTCGCGAAGATGGTAGTGAGATCCCGGACTTTGTTCTAAATCAACCTGCCTACCGCAAAGCTGAGATTCTGGTGTCACTCGACAACTTCGGCTGCGGGTCTAGTCGAGAGCATGCGCCGTGGGCTTTGCTCGATTTCGGCATTCGCTGCGTCATCGCGCCGTCGTTCGCAGACATTTTCTTCAACAACTGCTTCAAGAATGGCGTGCTGCCGATCGTGCTGCCGAAAGAGCAAGTTGAAGCCCTGCTGGACGATGCGCGTAACGGGGCGAATGCCCGCGTGACGGTGGATCTGGCAGCTCAAACCATCACCCGCCCCGATGGATCTGTGCTGTCGTTCGAGGTTGATCAGGCGAAGAAGCACTTGCTGCTGAACGGCCTGGACGACATCGGCCTGACCCTACAAAAGGCGCAATCCATCGATACCCATGAAGCGCACTTGCGCCAATCCCAACCCTGGCTGTTCCAAGCCGCATGACGGTGCTGAAAGCAGCACG
>JAAFHH010000184.1 GCA_013297545.1 Alphaproteobacteria bacterium | reverse complement strand
GCACTGGGGCTGACCAACGCCGCGCGGCTGAGCGAAAACGCGCCCACCGCGGCCAGCACGGGCAGCGTGATCACGGCCACACCGATCAAGAATGCCCACCCCAGCACCTCGCTTAGGGATTTGCGGCTGCGCCCTGTTTCACCCACCGGATCAGCCTACCCTCTCGTGTGCCGATGATGAAATCTTAGCTGACTGGCGATCTGTTGCCAAATCCAAACGAATCAAGTGCTCAAGCGACACGGGCTGACGTATCGCGTGAATTCGCCGCACCCCAGCAAACGCCGGCCGCGCACGCACTTGCTTGTTGGTGCGCTGCACACATCCCTAGGGTTGGGGCAATGTCGGTCCAAGTCATCATCGCTGACGATCATCCCATGGTGCGCACCGCGCTGCGCGGTGCGATTGAAACCGGCTTTCCAGGTGCCTTGGTGGTGGAAGCAGGCTCGCTCGCCGATGCCGAAGCCGCCGTCGCCGCCGGGGATCCGGACTTGTTGCTGCTCGATCTCTCGATGCCGGGGATGGATGGCTTTGCCGGCCTCGCGGCCTTGCGCGCCCGCCACCCGGCCTTGCCGGTGATGATCGTGTCGGCCGCAGCGGAGGCCCAGCACCGCCGCACGGCCGAGCATCTGGGGGCGGCTGGCTATGTCGCGAAGTCAGCCCCGATGGAAGAATTGGCAACCGCGATCGCCGCGGTGCTGGCGGGTGACGTCTGGTTTCCCGATCAGAGCGATGGCGCCCCGCTGGCCGGCCTGCCCGACCTCACGCCGCAGCAGCAGCGTGTCCTGGCGCTGATGAGCGAAGGGCGCCTCAACAAACAGATCGCCCACGAGATGTCGGTCACCGAAGCGACCGTGAAGGCGCATGTGACCGCGATCCTGCGCAAACTCGGCGTGCACAGCCGCACCCAAGCCGTGATCGCAGCCCGGCGCGCACTGGGGCTGCCGGAGGGTTAGGCCCGCCGCAGCAACACCAACGCATTGCCAGCGAGCACCAGCACGACGCCGAGCACGACGAGCCAGGTCCACGCGAACCCCTCGAGTACGGTCGAGATCGCCAGCGCCAGCACAGGATAGACCAAGCTGCCATACGCTGCCGGTCCAAGGCCGATGCGGTGCAAGAGTTCCATGTACCAGAGGTTCGCCAGCACGGAGGAGGCGAGCACCAGGAACACGAAGGACCCGAGGTAGCGGGGCGTCCACTCGATGCCAAGCGGCATGTCGAGCGCGATCGCAGCGATCATCGTCGCGATGCCGGCCGCCAGCATCGCCCAGGCGAGAGCGGGCATCAGCGGCGTGCCGGTGCGCCGAAACACCACCCAGGCGGATTGCGCGATCGAAGACACCACGGTCGCCCCCGCAGCTGCCGCGATGCCGAGGATGGCGGTAGACTGCACCGAGAAGCGCTGCAGGTCCGGCCAGAACACCAGCGCCAAGCCAGTGAGGCCAATCACCCCGGCCAGCACGGCGCGGCCGGTGATCGCCACCCCTTGGACCAGCGCCCCCGCCGCCAGATTGAGCGGGATGATCAGCCCGTACACCAGCGAGACCACGCCGCTCGGCAGATCGACGGTGGCGCGGTAGAACAAGAAGTAGCTGAACGAATAGTTCAGCAGGCCAATGCCAGCCGCCGTGGCCAAGATGCGCGGCGGAAACCACAGCCGCTCGCCCCGGTGCCAGAGGATCGCGAACAGCACAGCAGCAGCGGCCAGAAACCGCCAGGCGACGGAGACGAGGATCGGCACCGTGCCCAATTGCAAGGTGATGCCGAACCAGGCCGTGCCCCAGATCACCACGGTGCCAATATAAAGGAGCGGCGTTGGCAGGCCCGTCACGCTACGTGCCGCGGCGCTGCGCCTGGGTGCGCGCGCGGGTCAGCGCTTGGGTCAGGGCCGGCTGTTGGGGATGCAGTTCGAGTGCGCGCCGGTAAGCATCGACCGCGAGGTCTGGGCGATCTTGCCGCTCATGGATCCGGCCGAGCCCGGCGAGGGCGCCAAAGTGCCGGGGCTCGAGCGCCAGCACGCGCTCCACATCCGCCAGCGACGCATCGAGATTGCCGGCGGCAAAGCGCACGGTCGCCCGGCGGTTCCAGGCCTCCGCGAAATCGGGCACGGCGTTGATCGCGGCCGTGTAGCTTTCCTCCGCCGCGCGCAGATCGGCTTCTTGTTCGGCTTCGGTGCCATGGGCGAGCAGCAGTTCCGCCGTAGCCGAACGGCTGGTCGACCAGATCCGCCAGATCTGCGCTTCCAGCTGCTGGGCGGCTTGCGGCGATTCGGCCGCCTTTAACAGATCGAACAGGGCTGGCAAGCGCGCGTCGCGCTGGTCCGCCGCGGCTGCGCCCGCGACCAACCAAAGTGCTGCGACCAAAGACAACCAGCGCGCCATGTCGCAACCCTGCCCGAGCGCCCCGGCGGCGCCAAGCGGTTTTCAGCAGTTTGATCTGGGTCAATGGTGTTCACTGGCGCATCCGGCAGTGTTCGAGCCCGAGAACCATGAAGTGAGGTGTGCGATGCGACGTGCTGGAATCGGCCTGATCGGTGCGCTGATGGCGTTCAGCCCGGCAGCGGCCCAACCGGTCAGCCGGGACGAGGTGCTGCTGGCCCCGATCCATTTGGATCAGCCGGCGGGCGAGCTTGGCCGCACGGTGGGTGGCCAAATCCTGTGTCTCGAGCGGTGGCGCGCGGGCGCGAGTGATCGCCGTGCACCCAATGCAGTGACTGTCGACGGCGTTGGGCAGGATCGCTGGCGGGTCAGCGTGACCTTGCGCGAGCCGACGTTGTTGCACTTCGTGGTCACCCGCACAAACGGCCAAGCCGTCGCGCGCCTCACGCGCCTTGAGCATCGGATCGGCGGGGCGTATCAACAGATCAACGGGGCGGCGGCGCAGCGCACAGCACTGGACGCCATGTGCCTGCCGACCCTGTGAGCGCACATGACCAATCTGTGGCAGGATCGCCACAGTGTTTCGGAAACGTCGCGCTGGGTGATGCGAAGCGCTTGCGCCGGGCCGGTGGCAGCGTGTTCTATCTGCCTCGGTACCTGGGGCCAGCGGGGCGGCTTTGCTTCGTTCAGGTTCGTCGCAAGCGTCCCGGGCACACGGTTTGTGAAGACTTTTGGAGGTAACCTCATGAAGAAGCTTCTTTTGGGCTCGACGATGCTGATCGGCGCTGCCCTCGTGGCCTCGCCGGCTTTGGCACAGGCACAGCGTAACCCGGTGACGTCGGCAGCGCCGTTCTCGGTTAACTTGGGTGGCTACCACACCTTCGCCTTCCAGATGGTTGGTGGCGAAAAGAACGTGACTGGCGATGTGAAGCCACGTTCCTACGACTTCAAGGACGACACCCGTCTGACCTTCGACATCACTGCGCGCAGTGACAACGGCCTGACCTACGGTTTCCGTCATCGCCTGCGTCTGGTTCCGGGTCGTCCGACCAACGGCGGTGTGACCGGTCAGAACGCCGAGACGAATAACTTCGACTTCCGCAACGACCGTTCGTTCGCGTTCCTGCGTTCGCCGTCGTTCGGTAACATCGAACTCGGCACCAACGTTGGTTCGAACGACAACCGCGTTGCGAACCCGACCCTGTTTGGCCCGGGCACCGGTCTTGGCTTCGGTCCGGACGGTGGCTTCATGGAAATCGCCGCCAACCGTGGCTTCGGTGGTCTCGGCTATCTCGCGAACGGTGAAAGCATCACCTCGCAGCCGTTGGCCTCGCGCATCAACTACAACACCCCGTCGTTCTCGGGCTTCAGCGTTGGTGTGTCGTTCGCTCCGGACGCGCAGGTCGGCCGCGGCGGTGACCGTACTGACTTCGTTGCTTCGGGTTCGACGTCGCCGCTCAGTGGTGCGAACAACATCGAAAACCTCTGGGAAGTGAACGCCCTCTATCAGGGTACGTTCAGCGGCGTTGGCATTGATGCCGGTATCGCAGCCAGCGGTTACAGCATCAAGGATCGTCCGAACGCCACGTTCCGTGACTACGACAATGCCTTCGGTATCCAGGGCCGCTTGAGCGTGACCTACTCCGGCTTCACCGGTTATGGTTCGTATGCGTGGGACGGCAAGTCCGGCTACGCCAAGCGCTTCTCGACCGACCGTGCGGTTTCGACCGATGCGGCGCGTGGCTTCACGCTCGGCCTCGGCTACGCTTCGGGTCCGTTCGCCATTGGCGCGATCTACGGCAACGCTAAGTCGGAAGGCGACATCCTGGTTGGCGGCGACGACAGCCTGGAAACCTTCACCTTCGGCGGTCACTACACGATCACCCCGGGCATGATGCTGTTCGGTGGTATCGAGTTCTTCCGCTTCAAGGACGAAGGCTCGAAGAACCGTGGTGTCACCGTTGTGAACAGCGCCGGCCCGGTCGCTGGCACTGCAACACGGCTTGACGGCAACAGCGGCACCGTGTTCACGCTCGGTACCCACATCCGCTTCTAAGCGGCTGGTATAGTGTGATTGGGGCGCCGGCGGCAACGTCGGCGCCTCTTTCATTTTCAGCCGGGATTTGCACGTTTTTTCGGTATCTCCGGCAAACAGCAGCGATGTAGTGTGACGCAAGCCGCCCGGTATCGTGGGCGATACCCACGCTCTTTTTCTATGGTCAGAGACAGACACCATGCGCTCCCTCGTGCCCCTCAGCCTTGCGCTTTTGACATTGGCCGGTTGCCAATCCGGTGGTCTGCCAACCACACGTGACGAGGTTGAAGCACGACGCGTTGGATCAGTCCTCGGCGACCAAGACGGCTTCAGCCTGTTTGGCAATCGGTCGCGCGGTGCGGCAGACCAACCCTCCGGCATCGCCGTCAACACATTCTTGTGGCGCGCCTCGCTCGATACCGTGTCGTTCATGCCGCTGGCATCAGCTGATCCATTCGGCGGCGTGATCTTGACCGATTGGCACAGCCCGCCCGACAGCCCCGCCGAACGCTTCCGCCTCTCTGTCTTCATCCTGGACCGGCAGCTGCGCGCCGATGGCGTGCGCGTCACCGTGTTCCGTCAGGTCCGCGACCAGGCTGGTTGGTCGGACGCCCAGGTTAGCCCGCGTACCGGCAGCGACATTGAAATCGCCATCCTAACCCGCGCGCGTCAACTGCGCCTCGATTCGTCGCGGAGCTAGAGCCAGATCCATGGCGCGCTACGCCACCAAGCAAGCCGAAGCCCGCTGGCAGCGGGTGTGGGCCGAGCGCCGCTGCTTCGCGGTCGACGACGCGTCGCAGAAGCCGAAGTTCTACGCCATGGAAATGTTCCCCTACCCGTCGGGGCGCATCCACATGGGCCATGTGCGCAACTACACGCTGGGCGACATGGTCGCCCGCTACAAGCGCGCCCAGGGCTTCGAAGTGCTGCACCCGATGGGCTGGGATGCCTTCGGCCTGCCGGCAGAAAACGCCGCGATCCAGCGCAACACCCACCCGGCGGACTGGACCTATTCCAACATCGCGTCGATGCGCGATCAGCTGAAGTCGATGGGCCTGTCACTCGACTGGGAGCGCGAAATCGCGACCTGCCACCCGCAGTACTACCGTCACGAACAGAAGTTCTTCCTGGATTTCCTCAAACACGATCTGGTCTACCGCAAGACCAGCCTGGTCAACTGGGACCCGGTTGACCAAACCGTGCTGGCGAACGAACAGGTGATCGACGGTAAGGGCTGGCGCACGGGCGCACCGGTTGAGCGGCGCGAACTCGCCCAGTGGTTCTTCAAGATCACCCGCTACAGCCAGGACCTGCTGGACAGTTTGCAGCAGCTGCCGCGCTGGCCGGACCGCGTGCGCACCATGCAGGAAAACTGGATCGGCCGCTCGGAAGGCTGCCGTACCCGCTTTGCGATCGCCGGCCGCGATGCCTCGACCGCGGATGGCGTGGTCGAGGTGTTCACCACCCGGCCAGACACGCTGTTCGGCGCCTCCTTCGTGGCACTCGCCGCCAACCACCCGCTGGTGAAAACCTTGCGCCCAGATCTGCCGGGTCTGCAGAGCTTTTTGGCTGAGGTGGCCGCCACCGGCACGTCCGAAGCCGCGATTGAAACCGCCGAGAAGCGCGGCTTCGACACCGGCCTGAAAGCCATCCATCCGCTCGATCCAACCTGGACCGTGCCGATCTACCTCGCGAACTTCGTGCTGATGGATTACGGCACGGGGGCGATCTTCGGCTGCCCGTCGGGGGACGAGCGGGATTTCGAATTCGCGACCAAGTACGGGTTGCCGATCCCAACCGTGGTCCGCCCGGTCGATGCCGGCGATGATTTCACCGTCACCGATGGACCGTTCACGGATGACGGCGTGCTGATCAATTCGCGGTTCTTGAACGGCCTCAGCACCACCGCGGCCAAAGCCGCGATGATCGCGCACATGGAAGCGCACGGGCTCGGTACCCGCACGGTTAACTACCGCCTGCGCGACTGGGGTGTTTCACGCCAGCGCTATTGGGGCTGCCCGATCCC
>JAAFHH010000183.1 GCA_013297545.1 Alphaproteobacteria bacterium | reverse complement strand
GTCGGCATCGAATTTCGCTTCGACCGCCTGGCCCGCACGCCAAACACTGTTGCCGCCCACCGGATGATCGGGCTCGCCGGTGCCGCCGGCCGGCAAGACGCGATGGTGGAAGCCCTGTTCCAAGCCTATTTCCTGAATGGTGCCGACATCGGCAACCCAGAAACCCTGGTTGAGATCGCGGTCAACGCCGGCTTTGCGCCCGACGGCTTGGCGGAGTTTCTGGCGAGCGACGTCGGGGCTGAGGCCGTGCGCACCGAAGACGCCCATGCCCGCCAGATCGGCATCGAGGGCGTGCCGTGCTTCATCTTCGCCAACGCCTTCGCGGTGTCCGGCGCGCAGGAACCGGAGACCTTGCGCGGCGCGATCGCTGAAGCTGCGCGCCGCGGTGCCGCGGCGTGAGGGAGCAGCCGGCGCTCAGCGGGTGGCTGGCAGCTGCTGGCGTGGTGGCGATCTGGTCTGGTTTTATTGTGATCAGCCGCGCCGGCATGGTTGGTGCCGTGCCGCCGCTCGACTTGGCAGCGCTGCGGATTTTTGTCGCCGCTGGTGTGTGCATGCCGTTTTTCTTGCGCGATGGCTGGACGGGTGTCGGCCCGTGGCGGGGCTTGGTGCTGGGCGCGACGGCTGGGGTTGGCTTTGTGTTGTTTGCCTTCCACGGCTTTGAACGGGCACCGGCCAACCATGGTGCAGTCCTGTTACCCGGCGTACTGCCGCTGTGGGTCGCGTTGCTGAGCTGGCTCGCCTTGGGGGAGCGGCCGGGGCGTCTGCGCCTAGTCGGGCTTGGCTTGATCGCCAGCGGTGTCGTGGTGCTGATCACCGATAGTCTCGGCGATACGGTGCGCCAAGCCCTCGGCGACGGCTTGTTTCTGTGCGGCTCATTCTCCTGGGCGGTTTTCACGCTGCTCGCCCGGCGTTGGCGCGTCCCACCGCTGCAGGCTGCGAGCTTGGTGGCGATCGGCGCCTTCGTGCTCTATGCGCCGGCCTACCTCGCGTTCAGCGATTGGGGCGTGTTGCGCTTGAGCACGCCGGTGCTGCTCGGCCAAGGCTTTTATCAGGGTGTGATCGCGACCTTGGCGTCGGTGTTCTTGTTTACCCGCGCGGTTGCCGCACTGGGCGCCCAGCGCACGGCGGTGATCACTGCGATTGTGCCGACGGTGGCGACGGTGCTGGCGATCCCGGTGATCGGCGATGTGCCGACGATTGCCGCTGCCGCTGGCCTGCTGCTGGTCAGCCTCGGCATGATTTCCGCTGTGCTGCCGGACCGCCAATCCGGCGCGGTTGAAAAAACCCTTTCGTCTGGATCGCGTGGGCAGTAAGGTTCTTGGGATTTGCGGCAGGCCGGCCCCCATAGTGGTGGCAGGATCGTCGTTCGGCTCAGCGGCTTTGCGCGCATCTAGGCCGGCAGCGACATCTGTTCCTTCCCGATCACGACAGCCACGCTCCAGCGCCGACGAGATCTGAACTGATGTCTTGCGACCACCGCGCCTCGCACCAGGGCCGAGCCTAATGCGCCCGAACAACAACAACAATCACATGAAGCGCGGCCGCGGCCGTGGTCCTGGCCCCGGTGGGCAAGGTGGCCAAGGCCACCAAAGTCACCAGCCGCACATGCAGCAGGCCCGCAACGGTCGTGTGCCGCTGCGCCATCAGACGTTCGATTCGAATGGTCCGGATGTGCGTGTGCGCGGCAACGCCTATCAAGTGTACGAGAAATACTCGGCACTCGCCCGCGACGCGGCGTCGGTTGGCGATCGCATCGCGGCCGAATCCTACTACCAGCATGCGGAGCATTATTACCGCATCATCAACGCCAATTCCGAAGCCGCACCCTATGTGCCGCAACATCTGCGCGACCAGATCGCCGCCGAACAAGCGGAACTCACCGAAGGCCAGGCGAACGGCCAAGCGCCCGGTGGCGACGGTGATGGGGATCAGCAGGGGGAGCGGTTCGAGCGCCCGCAGCCGGAACAGCGCTTCCAGCAGCCGCGCGGCGATCGTCCCGAGCGCGGGGACTACCAGCGTGGTGAGCGCGGTGAGCACCAGCAGCGTGCCGACCGTGGCGACTTCCAGCGGCCGGATCGCGGTGACCAGCAGCAGCGCCCCGAGCGCAGCGAACAGCAACGCCCCGAGCGCAGCGAACAGCAACGCCCCGAGCGCAGCGAACAGCAACGCCCCGAGCGCGGCGAGCAACAACAACGCCCCGAGCGCGGCGAGCAACAACAACGCCCCGAACGTGGTGAAAACCCCCGTCCCGAGCGCAGCGAGCAACAACAGCGTCCCGAGCGCGGCGAGAACCCTCGTGGCGACTTCCAACGCCCCGATCGCGGCGACCAGCAACGCGCAGACCGGGGGGATCATCCCCGCGGCGAGCGCGCCGATCAGCCCCGCGGTGAGCGTGGCGACGGGCGCCCACCCCGCGACCGCTTCGAACGCGGCCCGCGTCCCGAACGCCAAGACCGTCCCGTGGTCAACGGCCTGGAGCCGCAGCCGGAAATCCCAGTGATCGCGCCGGGCATGATCGATCCGGCCGTGTTGCCGCCAGCCCTGCCGCTGCCGCGCACGCCAGATCCGTGGCCGAGTGATCTCGCCCGGCAGTCGCGCCCAGCCCCGCGTGGGTTTGAGCGCCGCAGCTTCGGCGAGCAGCCAGCAGTTGACGGCGCACCAGCCCCGGTGGTCGTGCCGATTGTCGAGGCCGCTGCTGCAGCCGAACCCGCCGCCGCCGATGCACCGGTGCCGAAAAAGCGCGGCCGGCCGCGCAAAGTGGTCGTCGACGCGCCGGCTGGCGAATAATCAGTCCAGCGGAAATACCTGATTGTTGATCCGCCCGGTCTCCAAGAACGTCCGGGCGGTCAACACGGCTTTCGATCGCATGTCGAACGCCGCTTCCGGGCTGTTGAAGGCGGAATGCGGGGTTAAGATCACCCGCCCGTCATAGCGGCCGGAGGTGAGGCCGGTCAGGAATGGGTGGGCCGGATCTGGCGGTTCTTGTTCCAAGACATCGATGCCGCAGCCGCTGACCTGGCCACTGTCCAATGCTGCCGTCAGTGCATCCAAGTCGACGATGCCACCGCGCGCAGTGTTGATCAGAATGAGGCCGGGCTTGGCCGCCGCCAACACTGTCCCGTTGATCAAGTGCCGGGTCTCTCGGTTCAGCAGCGCGTGGACGCTCGCGACATCGGCCCAGGCCATGCCATCTTCCAAGCGATCGAACTTGGTGAGCCCAAGGCCAAGACCGATCGCGTTCGGCCGGTAGGGGTCGTAGAAGCCGACCTTCATCTCCAGCGCCAAGGCCCGGCGCGCAAACGCCATCCCGATCGCACCGAGCCCAATCACCAAGCAATTGGCGCCGCGCAACCGCCGCACGGTGGGGGAGGGGATGCGGTGAAACCAGCTGGCCACGGGATCAGCGCGCAGACCCTGGTGGTACGGCACGATGCCGCGCGCGAGCCCGAGCAGCAAGGCGAGTGCAAAGTCTGCGATGTCGGTCGTGCCATAGTCCGGCACATTGCAGACCGGAATGCCGTGTTCGCCCCAAGCCTTCAAGTCGACATGGTCGTAGCCGACGCCGGTGCGCACGACGATGCGCACTTGGCGGGCGCGCTCGGCCAGCGCGCGGTCCATCGGCATGATGTGGTGGCAGACCAGCGCGTCGATCGTGGTCCAGATCGCATCAGGGATTTCATCAGCCGTGCGCGCGCGGTGGACCAGCAGCGTGTGCGGGCCGGCAGCATCGTGTTCGATCCCCGGTTCGTCTGCGAAGCTATAGTCCGGGATCAGGATCGTTGCCATGGCGCACCTCCGCTTCGAAGACACAGATTTCACCGTCAACCGCGGCGCAGCGCACTTCGCGCACATGCGTGGGCGCCCCCAGCACCAGGGAGGACGCGGCCCGCAGCATGCCGACGATCGCGTAGCACACCGGCTGGACTGAGGCGCCGTGGCCCTCGACAAACGGGCTGCCGACCACGGTTAGGCTCAAGCGTTGCGGCTGCACCGGCCCAAAACTCCACACCCCCCAACCGACCGAGGGGGCGGTTTCTTCAATCACGCGCAGCAGGGCAGAACTCTGCTGGGCGCCGAGCGCCTGGTAACGCCGGGCCGACTTGCCGCCCTGTTCGGCGACGGCATCGGCGAACGCGTGGAACGCCGCGTGCTTCATGGAGGGGTAGAGCCGCTTGAACAGGCCCATCAGCGCATCCGCCCGCACCATGACATAGCGCACATCGCCATCGCGTAAGGCGCCACTCGCTCGGTCGCGCACCAATCGGTCGTCGAAATCTGGCATCGGCCCTCCCGCCAGGGCATTGTGCGGTTGGTGTCTGGCTGCTGTCGAGGATTGGTGATGGGGGTACGGGTAAAGATTTGCGGCCTGACACGGGGGCAGGATGCCGCCGCTGCCGTGGCGGCCGGGGCTGACGCGCTGGGCTTCGTGCTGTGGCCAGGCTCGAAGCGCCACGTCACCGCCGATGCGGTGCGGGCGATTGTGTCGGCACTGCCACCCCTGGTCGCGACGGTGGGCGTGTTCGTCGACGCCGATCCGGCCGAGATGCTGGCAATCCGGGCGGCGTGCGGCCTCAGCCACATCCAGCTCTCTGGCGATGAGCCGCCGGAGGTGGCAAAGGCCCTGGGGCCCGCGGTGATCAAGGCGTTTCGCGCCATTCCCGATCGCTTGGCCGACTGGTCCGTTCAGGGGGTACTGGCCGATGGCGCTGCCCCCGGCCAGTACGGTGGCACCGGGCACACGGCGGCGGAGGCGCTGCTGGCCGCCTTGGCGCCCACGGGTCGCTTGATCCTGGCCGGTGGCCTGACGCCCCAGACTGTTGGCGCGGCGATCCAGCGCTGGCAGCCCTACGCCGTCGACGTGGCGAGTGGCGTGGAAACCGCACCTGGGATCAAAGATCCGGCGCTCATCCAGTCCTTTATCGCAGCGGCAAAGGCTTAGTAGCTTCCAGCCCGGCGCAGATGGTCCATCCGGTCGATCGAACGCAGCGTTAAGGTCACCCGGTCGGAGCCGCGCTGCACGGTGAGGGGGACCGCCGTGCCCGCGGGCCCGAGCGCCCACAGGCGTTCGTAGAACCTATCCAGCGTGGTGATCGGCTGGCCGTCGAGCGCGATCAACAAGTCGCCCCGGGTGACACCGGCGGCTTCGGCCGGTCCACCGCCGGAGACCCGGCCGACCATCAACCGCCCGCCGAGGTCTTGGGCTGCGAGCCCAAGCCAGGGCCGGCCCGGACCATCGCGCCGCCCGAAGGTGATGAGGTCACCGAGCAGGGGGCGCAGCAAGTCGATCGGTACGAACATGTTGCCAGCCGTGCGCGGCTGGCGCAGTGCGTCGGGCACTTGCAGGGACCCGATGCCGATCAACCGGCCTTGGCCGTCAAACAATCCCGCCCCTGACCAGGCGACCGGTAGCGGCGGCGTGGTGAACAGCGCGCGCTCCACCATGTATTCCCAGTCACCAGTAAAACGCCGCTGATCGGCGAGGGCGACCAGGTGGCTGGTGCCGAACGCAACCGCGGTGACGGGGCTGCGGGCTTCGATCCCGGCAGCCGACGCAAGCCGTGCCGCGGGCACCCCCAGCGGTACCACTGCGCGCACGAGGCCGAAGCCGGTTTCATGGTCGAAGCCGACGAACGCCGCCGGCACCCGGCGCTGGCCGACCACCAGTTCGATCGATTCACTCTCCAGCACCAGATAGCCGATGGTGACGGCGAGGCCACTGGCATCGATCGCGACCGCCGAGCCGATGCGTTCGCGCCCAAGCGTGGCCGCCGAGCGCGCATCGGGTGCTGCGCGCGCGATCAAGCCCACCACGCTCGCAGGTTCCGCCACCGCTAGGGTCGGCCAGAGGCATAGCAACACCAGAGCGAGGCGGAGGAGCTGGCGCATCTGCTTAGCTGAGCACAAAGACTTCGTTGATCGCGCTCTTCACGCCGCCGCCCATCTGCGGGCCGCCGCCGGCGACATAGATGCCGTTGCCAACCACCACTGCGCCCATACCGTGGCGGGGGGTCAGCATGGGGGCGTAGCTTTCCCAGCGATCGGTTGCCGGATCATAGGCCTCGTTCTGGCCGAACACGCGGTTCGTGCCTTCCCCGCCCATCACGAAGATGCGGTTGTTGAACCATACGGTGCCCTGGCCGGAGCGCGCCGTCGGCAGCGGCTGGCGGAACGTCCACCGGTCGGTCTGTGGATCGTAGCTGTGGTGCAGGTTCGAATTGGTGTGGAAGCTGTCAACCCGCCCACCGATGATGTGGATCTTGCCGTCGACCACGACGATGCCGGTGTGATCGCGCCCAAGCGGCATGGGATTGCGCCGGTCGTAGCGGTCTTCCTTGGTGTCGTAGACCCAGTGCCAATCGATCGAGCGGCGATTGTCTGAGCCGATCGCGCCGCCGATCAGGTGGATCTTGTCGCCCACCGTCGCGCACGAAATCGCGCCGCA
>JAAFHH010000182.1 GCA_013297545.1 Alphaproteobacteria bacterium | reverse complement strand
CCTACGAATTCCTCTCCCTCGTGCTCGGCCGCGACCGCGGGCGCGCCCTGTTGGCCGCGCGGCTGGGTGCCAGTGCGCTCGACCCGGTCGATGAACTGTTGAGCGAGGCGCTGCGGTTCGAGGCAGCCGAACCCCCCTCTCTGCAAGGCTTCGTGCGCTGGATCGAGGGTAGCGGGCGCGACATCAAGCGGGAAAACGACGCTGGCATCCGCAACGAAGTGCGGATCATGACGGTCCATGGTGCAAAGGGCCTGCAAGCCCCGATCGTCGTGCTGGCCGATGCGGCGAGCGACCCGAACCCAGCACGCAATCGCCAGAACCTGTTCTGGGACCAAGGCTTTGGCCCGATCTGGTCGCCGAGTGCGGCCAACGCCGATCCGCGCACCCGCATGCTGCACGCGGCAGCGGCCGAGCGCCGGCTGCAGGAACACAACCGCCTGCTCTATGTCGCCCTCACCCGGGCCGAGGATCGCCTGATCATCGCCGGCTGCGCACCGGGCAAGGGCCGCAGCCTCACCGGCAGCTGGTGGGAGCGCATTGGACCCGCGATGGATGCGCTGGATGCCGAGCGCGTTGAGGCGGGCGCACCCGACCTCCCGGGTGTCGTGCGCCGGGTGGTGCGGCCCCAGCGCGCACCGGTCGCGCGGCCGACGCTGACAGTGCAGAGCGTGACCGCAGCCACCCTGCCCGCGTTCGCGCTCACTCCACCGGCGCCCGAACCCGCACGGCCAAAGCCGCTGAGCCCATCCGAACCCTTGGCCCAACCGGGCAGAGCCTCGCCCTTGCGCTCAGGCTCGACCCGCCTCTCCGCGCTGCGCCGCGGCCGGCTGGTGCACACGCTGCTGCAGGTTCTGCCAACCCTGGCGCCCGAGGAGCGGGGTAGTACGGCTGCCCGGTTGCTGGCGCAACCGGTCCACGGGCTGGATGCGACCGCGCAAGCCGAACTGGCAGCCGAGGTCCTGGCGGTGCTCGATGATCCGCAGTTCCAGGCGATTTTCGCAGCCGGCTCCCAGGCCGAAGTGCCGATCGTCGGCCGGGTTGGTCGCCACACGGTGGCGGGGCGGATCGATCGGCTGGCGGTGGCACCAGACCGGGTGCTGCTGGTCGACATCAAAACCGATCGCCCGCCACCCGCGACGGTGGAGCAGACCGCACCCGCCCATCTGGGCCAGCTCGCCCTCTATCACGCACTGCTGAGCGCGCTTTATCCAGACCGGCCGGTGGAGGCAGCGCTGCTGTGGACCGATGGGCCGCGCCTGATGCCCGTGCCAGCACACGTGCTCGCCCGTCATCTGCCGGAGTGACCCCAGACCATCGCCGCCGTTGAGCCGGCGCCCGGTCCCTGCTACGCATATGCCTGGAGCGCCCGACGGGCGGGGGAATTTTGGAGGAGGGATCTATGGTCCGGGTCATCTCGCGCCGCGCCGCTATGGTTGCTGGCGCTGCACTCATGGCGTTGGCGCAGCCGGTGGCCGCCCAAGCCCAAGACATCAAGCTCGGCGCGATCTTGAGTGCGACTGGTGGCCTCGGCCGCTTCGTGCCACCGATCCGCGACGGCATTCGCGCTGCCATCGAAGAAGTGAACGCCAATGGCGGGATCATGAACGGCCGGCGCGTCGTGCTGGTTGAAGCTGATGACCAGACCACGCCGCAAGGCGCCGTCGAAGCCGCCAACCGGTTGGTGAACCTGGAACAAGTGCCGGCGATCATCGGCCCGCTCGGCTCTGGCATGTTGCTGGCGGCGGCGAACGCAACGACGATCCAGGCCGGTGTGGTGCTGATGTCGCCGTCTGCCACCAACCCCGCGATCTCGGCGCTGGCCGACAACGACACGGTGTTCCGCGTCGTCGGTGGCGATGATTTCCAAGGCAAGGTGCTGGCCAAGATCGCCCGCGACCGCGGCATCACCCGCGTCGCCGTGATCGCCGAAGCAACCGACTATGCCCGCGGCTTTGTCGAACACTTCGTACCGGAATTCCAACGCCGCGGCGGCACGGTCAGCCAGAATCTGGTGGTCGAATCGAACCGCGCGTCCTACCGCTCAGAACTCGCAACCGCCGCCCAGGGCAACCCGCAAGCGCTGGTGCTGATCGCCTACCCGCAATCGGGTGGCACGACGATCGCCCGCCAAGCGCTGGAAGGTGGCTTTTTTGACACCTTCGTCATGTCCGAAGGCACGCGCGAAGCCGCCTTCGTGCGCGAAGTCGGCCCGGCGAATCTGGCGAAATCGTTCGGCACTGCGTCAGCAGAACCGCCGAGTGATCCGCAGATGATCGAACGCTACACGGCGAACTATCGCCGGGTCAGCCAACTTGGCCCCAACGAGCCGTTCGTGCGCCAAGCCTATGACGCGGCGATGATCGTGATGCTGGCGATGGAAGCAGCGCAATCGACCGACCGGGCCGCGATCAAAGCGGCGATCCGCCGGGTCGCCAATGGACCGGGTGAAACCGTTGGTCCAGGCCAGTTTGCGCGTGCCAAGGAACTGCTGCGCGCCGGCACCAAGATCAACTACGAAGGCATCGCCGGCGGCCACGAATTCGATGCCAATGGCGACGTTGCCGGCTATGTCGGGGTGTGGTCGGTGCAGGCGCCAGACCAAACTCCGTTTGGCAGCTTCGTGAACACCTTGAACTAGAACTAAAACGTGCTAGATCTGCCGCGGCGGGTAGGTCCGCCGCGGCACTTTCCACCGGACCAAGGTAACCGCCCGATGCCGAGCCCGAACTGGATTCACTTCGCTGAGACTGATCCGAAAACCGCGGAAGCGTACCGTGGGATGATCCGCCCGGCCTTGGCGGACGGCGCACTCGACGCCGATATGAAGGAATTGATCTACACCGTGCTGGTCGCGGCCCATGGCTACACGCCAGGGCTGGAGAGCCACATCGACGCCATGCTCAGCCGTGGCATGAAACCCGATGTGATCCGCGAAGCGGTGCGGTTGATCCTGCCGAGCTGCGGCATCGCCGTCTATCTGCCGCTGGTGCCGGTGATGGAAGCCGCCATCGCTCGGCACGAGAAGGCCTAGCTCTCAGCCCGCCTGCCAGGGCAGGATAGCGCATGACGCAGCTATCCGCCTTTCGCGCCGCCTTCGCCCCTGCTGATGAACTGCTGGTGCCGCCCATGCTGGCGGCCACCACCTTGCCGCCGGACGCGGAAACGCGCGTCCAGGCAAGCGCCATCCGGCTGATCGATGCGATTCGCGCCGATGCCAGTGCGATCGGTGGTGTGGAGGATGTGCTGCGCGCCTATTCGCTCAGCACGCGCGAGGGCTTGGCCCTCATGATGCTGGCCGAGGCACTGTTGCGCGTGCCCGATGCGGCGACCGCCAACCGGTTCCTCGAAGACAAGCTCGGCCAAGGCGACTGGATCCACCATGAACCGAAGGGCGAGGCGTTGCTGGTCAGCGCGTCGGCTTGGGCGCTTGGCCTCACCGCCCGGTTGATCCACCCGGGCGAGACGCCGTCGAGCCTGCTGGCCGGCGTGGTCAAGCGCTTGGGCCTGCCGGCCGTGCGGGTCGCGACCCGCCAAGCAATGCGCGCGATGGCCGATCACTTCGTGCTGGGCGAGACGATCGAGGCCGCCCTCGATCGTGCGGGGTCCGCACCTGCGCGCGTGCGCCATTCCTTCGACATGCTGGGCGAGGGTGCGCGCACCGCCGCCGATGCCGATCGCTATCTCGCCTCCTACACCCACGCGATCACTGCGATTGGCCGGCGTGCCGGCTCCAAGGCCTTGCCGGACCGGCCGGGGATTTCGATCAAGCTGTCGGCCCTGCACCCGCGCTACGAGGCGGTGAGCCAGCCGCGGGTGTTGGCGGAATTGGGGCCACGGCTGCTCGACCTCGCGCGCCTGGCCAAGGGCTACGACTTGAACCTGACGGTCGACGCGGAAGAAGCCGACCGGCTGGAGCTCTCGCTCGCTATGATCGCGCGCGTGCTGGCGGACCCGAGCCTGAAGGGCTGGCACGGCTTTGGGCTCGCGATCCAGGCGTACTCCAAGCGCATCCTGCCGTTGGTTGATCACCTGGTCGATCTGGCGACTGCGCTCGACCGGCGGTTGATGGTGCGCCTGGTCAAAGGTGCCTACTGGGACACGGAAGTGAAGCGCGCCCAGGAACGCGGGCTTGCCGACTATCCGGTGTGGACTCGCAAGGCGGTCACCGACCTTGCCTACAGTGCGGCGGCCGACCGGTTGCTGGCAGCGAAGGACCGGATTTTCGCGCAGTTCGCGACCCACAACGCCCGCACGGTTGCGGACATCCTGGAGCGTGCCGGCACCAGCCGGGCGTTTGAATTTCAGCGCCTGCACGGCATGGGCGAGGCGCTCTACCGCCGGCTGCTCGCTGAACGCGAGGATGTCGCTGTGCGCGTTTATGCGCCGGTTGGCGGCCACCGGGACTTGCTGGCCTATCTGGTGCGCCGCTTGCTGGAGAATGGTGCCAATTCAAGCTTTGTCGCGGTTGCCGCCGATCCGGCCGTGCCGGCGCTCAGCTTGGTGCAAGCGCCGTCTGCCGCCGTGCTGGCCGGCGGTGTGCGGGCGCGCCGGGTTGGTCCGCCAACCGCACTCTATGGCGCTGCCCGCGCGGCGGCCCCGGGTGTGGAGTTTGGCGACGCGGCGGCACTCAGCACCCTGTTGGCTGAAGTCACGGCCGCGAAACTTCCGACGGAAGCGACCTCGCGGATCAACGGTGCGGCGATGGCGGGCACCCGCCGGTCGCTCACCAACCCCGCGACCGGATCAGCGATCGGCACCGTGGTGGAGATCGCAGCCGATCAAGCCGAGGGCGTGATGCAGGCCGCCGTCGCCGGGTTCCGCGCCTGGGATCGCACACCCGTCAGCCACCGGGCAGCGACCCTCACCCGCGCAGCCGACAGTGTGCTCGCGAACCGCGGCATGCTGCTCGCCTTGCTGCAAACGGAAGCTGGCAAGACCTTGGACGACGCGCTAGCCGAACTGCGCGAGGCGGTCGATTTCTGCCGCTACTACGCAGCAGAGGCCGAACAGCACTTTGCCGCCGCCACCGTGCTACCGGGACCAACCGGCGAAGACAACCGCTTGAGCCACCGCGGGCGCGGGGTGATCGTTGCGATCTCGCCATGGAATTTCCCGCTCGCGATCTTCATCGGCCAGGTTGCCGCGGCCTTGGTCGCTGGCAACAGCGTGGTGGCAAAGCCTGCAGAACAAACCCCGCTGATTGCGGCCGTCACGGTCGCGCTTCTGCACCGCGCGGGTGTCCCGACCTCTGCCCTGCAGCTGGCACTGGGCGACGGCCGCGTTGGGGCAGCCTTGGTCGCCCACCCGGCGGTCGCGGGCGTGGTATTCACGGGATCAACCGAGACTGCTTGGCGGATCAACCGGGCACTCGCCGAGAAATCCGGCCCGATCGTGCCGCTGATTGCCGAAACCGGCGGCATCAACGCCATGATCGTCGATGCGACCGCGCTGCCGGAACAAGTGGCGGATGATGTGGTGATGTCCGCGTTCCGATCCGCCGGGCAGCGCTGCTCGGCCTTGCGGCTGCTCTGCCTGCAAGACGACATCGCGGACCACACCTTGGCGCTGATCCAAGGGGCCGCCGCCGAACTCGCCCTCGGCGATCCGGCAGACATCGCGACCCACATCGGCCCGGTGATCGACGCCGACGCCAAGGCTGGGATCGAACGCGCGATCGCGGCCGCCCGCAGTGCCGGCCGCCTGATCTGGCAGGCTCCTGCGCCGAGTACTGGCCACTTTGTTGGCCCGGCGATCCTGCGCGTCGACCGGGTGGCGGACCTCACCACCGAAGTGTTCGGCCCGGTGCTCCACGTGCTGCGCTGGCGGGCGGAGGATCTGGACCAGTTGATCGACCAGATCGCCAGCACCGGCTACGGCCTCACCCTCGGAGTGCACAGCCGGATCGCCGCGACGGCGGATGCAGTGGTGCAGCGCGTGCAGGTGGGGAACATCTACGTCAACCGCTCGATGATCGGCGCGGTCGTCGGCACGCAACCGTTCGGCGGCAGTGGCCTGTCCGGCACCGGCCCGAAAGCCGGCGGCCCGCACTACCTGATGCGCTTTGCACTCGAGCAAGTGGTGACCACCAACACCGCCGCCGCGGGCGGCAACGCCACCTTGTTGGCGGAGACGGAGGACTAAGCTCAGTCCAACATCGCCTCAACCAGCGCCACAACGGACGCCGCTTCGGCGAGGGTCGCGAGCGGGTGTTGTTGGCCGCCGAGCATGGCGGCGAGGGCATCGAGCTGGCGCGGTGGGCGGCGTTCGCCGCGCACGCCATCGCGCTCGAACGCTTGCCAGTCGACGAGCGCGGCGCGGCCGTGGCTGCCGAACAGTTCGAACCGATTGGTATCGTCGATCGATCCGGCAACCGCGGCGTCGACTGTTAGGCGCACCTGGGCGTAGCGCAGTTCGGCTTCGACTTCGGTTTCCACCCCACCCGGCCCGCGG
>JAAFHH010000181.1 GCA_013297545.1 Alphaproteobacteria bacterium | reverse complement strand
CCTGCTCTACGGCGGGGCGATGGTCACCTCGATCCTCGGTGGCGCTGCTGTGCCGATGTTGGGCGCGGTGCGCGCGAGCCAGCTCTGTCTCGTGCTGGCAGCCCTTGCCATGATGTCGACCATGGCCGCCGCCCTGATTCCGCTGGCGCTGGGGGCGGCCTTGTTGGGTGCTGCCTATGGGCCGGTCACACCCGCGTCCTCCGACGTGTTGGCGCGGGTGACGCCGCCGGGTTGGCGATCGCTGGTGTTTTCGCTCAAGCAAACTGGAGTGCCGCTGGGTGGTGCGCTCGCCGGCTTGATCGTGCCGATCCTGGTGCTGCAGTTCGGCTGGACGGGTACCGGGCCGGTGGTCGCACTCGCGTGCCTGGTCGTCGCGGCAGCGCTGCAGCCCTGGCGCGCGGGCCTCGACCGGCCGGTACCCGTTGCGCGCTGGCGGCCGAGCCTGCTTGGCCCGATCCGCCAAGCACTCAGCGACCGGGCGATCCGGCGGCTCGCGTGGGCGTCGTTTCTGTTCGCCATGCTGCAGCACGCGCTCGGCACGTTCTTGGTCAGCCACCTGGTGACCACGGCCGGCTACGCGCTCGCAACCGCGGGCGGTGTGTTGGCGGCGGGCCAGATCGCCGGTGCCTTGGGGCGCATCCTGTGGGGGGCGGCGGCGGACCGGCTGGTGTCGCCGCGCGTCATGCTGACGGCACTCGCCCTCGCCATGGCGGTCGGGGCGGCGGGTACGGCGTTGGTGACGGCGGACACACCGCTTGCCCTGGTGATCGCGATTGCGGTGGTGTTTGGTGCCAGTGCAGTTGGGTGGAATGGGGTCTATTTGGCGGAAGTCGCCCGCCTCGCCCCGCCAACGGCCGTCGCATCGGTTACCGGCGGTTGCTTGGCGGTGACCTACCTTGGCGTCACGATCGGGCCGGTTGCCTTCACGGTGATGGTGTCGGTGGGGGCGGGCTACGCGTCTGGCTATTGGCTGCACGCGGCGCTGGCGCTGGCGGCGGCTGCCTTGTTGGTGCGGCGGTGAGGCACACCTGGTCGATCGAGGCGAGTTACCGCGATCTCGCGATTGCCGGCGACGCGGCCGGCCTTGATCGTAATGCGGTGCGCTATGTGTCGGACCGGGCCCTTGCCTTCGATCAGGCCGATGGGCGGATCGATTACCCGTCGATCTGGTGCCCGACCCCGGCACTCTGGCTCGCCGCCCTCGCGGTGTTGGTCGAGCGCGGCTTGCCGCTGCGCCTGGGTCTGACAGAAACCGACGCGTCGGGCCGGATCGCTGCCTACGCCAAGCTGTTTCCGCGCTTCGATGCGGCGATGCTGGCGACCATCGCCTCGATCCACCCGCGCCAGGCCGAGCTGAGTGCCGCGATGGGCGAGCAGATCGAACACGCGTTTGAGCAGTTGCGCCAACGCCTCACGGCGCAAGACCGAGGCTCGCTCGAAGCTTGACGCCAAGCCACGATCCCGCGGCCCCTCCGATCAGCCAAATCCAGCCATGCACGCTGGTCGACGCGATGCCGGAGACGACCGCGCCAATCGTGCAGCCATAGGCCAGGCGCGCCCCATAGCCCATCGCAAGGCCGCCGATGAGCGCTGCGATCCATGGCCCGATCTGCCGCGGGGCGGCCGGTGCCGCGCGGCCAACCCAGCCAGCTGCAATCGCCGCACCGCTGACCATGCCGATGTCGGTCGCAGAGACAGCATCGGCGAGCAACGGTCCGGCCAGCAACGCTTGCAAGTCCGCACTGCCCCAAACGGGGTCGGCGGCACTCTCCCAGCCAGCGATCTCAGCCAGTTCCGCCCCCCACAGCGCGAACGCCCAAGTGACAGACCAGGGTCGACCGGACAGCGCGAGCACCGCGAGATTGGCGAGTGCGAGCACACCGGCGGCGATCCAGATCCGACCAGCGATCTTGCCACCCGCCCAGACGATGATGCTGATCAGCACGGCTGCCTGCAGCGCGACGGCTCCGGGCCAGCCGAGCCAGTCTGCGAGCGCAATCGGGGGCAGCATCGGCAGGGCTGCTTCCCACTGCGGCAAATGCAGCGAGCCGACGAAAGCGCCAGCGATAAACCCGGCAAGGGTTGCGATCATGCGCGCGTCGCCGCCGCCCAGCACCCAGAGCGTGCCCGACCCGCAGCCGCCGCCGAGCTGCATGCCGATGCCGAACAAGAATGCCCCGAACACCACGCTTGGCCCGACGGGTGCCCACGCGCCGCTCCAACTGTCGCTGAGCGCCAAGGCAGGGGCGAGGCTGAGCAAGGTTGCCAACACCACCAATGCTTGTGCCGCGAGCGGGCTGCGGTCGCCCGTGGTCTGCAGGCGCCGCCACCCGCCGGTGAATCCGAACTGGGCGAGCAGCAAGGTCGCCCCCAGCACAGCACCCACGCCAACCAACGCGACGGCGCGCGTACCAGCACTGGACGCAAGTGCTGCAGTGCCGGCGAGGGCGGCCGTCGCCACCATGATTCGCAACCAAGCCTTGGATCGCGCAGGGCCGACAGGGTCGATGTGCAGGGAGGTGAGAGCCATGAAACCGCCGTTTTCTGCGCCTACGCCCGGCGATGCGGGGCGGCTATCACCACCTGTTCGCACCAGGGCCTCCGCGGGATACGATAGCCCATGGCGTCCAGGGCCGAAGCCTTTTCCGCGCGTACGGTGCTGCCGAAGCCGGTCGGACGGCCTGACGATTGCTTGGTGATCCGCGGCGGCAAGCCCCTGCGTGGGCTCTGGCGGGTGGATGGCGCGAAGAACGCAGCCTTGCCGTTGATGGTGGCGACCCTGCTGACCGATGGGCTGGTCACGCTGACCAACTTGCCCGGCATTCTCGACGTCGCGGTGTTGGCTGAACTGCTCGATGGCCTCGGCGTCGAACAGCACTGGAGCTACGCCGACCAGGGGCTGCGCGCGACCTTCGCCGGTGTGCGCGTCACCGGCCAGCCCGATCCCGAAGGCGTGCGCCGCATGCGCGCGTCTTTCCTGATCCTCGGCCCGCTGCTCGCACGCACGGGTGTCGCGTCCGTTGCTTTACCGGGGGGAGATGCGATCGGCACGCGCCCGGTCGATATCCACCTCGATGGCTTGATCGCGCTGGGGGCGGAGATTTCCCAAGACCACGGTGCCATCACTGCCCGCGCGCCGAAGGGTCTGATGGGGGCGAACTACACGCTGTCCTTCCCCTCGGTCGGGGCGACGGAGCATCTGGTGATGACCGCGACCTTGGCGTCCGGCCGCACAGAGCTGCGCAATTGCGCACGCGAGCCCGAAGTGACCGACCTCTGCCGCCTGCTGGTCGCCATGGGTGCTGAGATCGATGGGATTGGCAGTGACCGGCTGGTGATCATCGGTGGCAAGCGCCTTGGCGGCGCTGTCCACCGCACGATCCCCGATCGCATTGAGGCCGGCACGATCATCGCCGCGGCCGCTGCGACTGGTGGCGAAGTGGAGCTGCGCGGGCCGGGCATCGAGGATCTGGGGGCCGCGCACGATCTGTTCTTGAGAGCCGGCGTGCGCCTGCGCGATGTTGAAGGCGGGTTGGTGGCCAGTGCCCCGCCGGGTGGTCTGACCGGGACGGATTTTGTCACCCAACCGTTTCCTGGGGTTGCGACCGACCTGCAGCCGCCGCTGATGGCGATGATGCTGAAGGCCGCCGGCAGTGCGCGCATTGACGAGACCCTGTTCGAAAACCGCTTCCGCCATGTCGATGACATGCGCCGCTTGGGTGCTGACATCGTCGTGCGCGGGCGCACGGCGCTGGTGCGCGGTGTGCAGCGCCTGAGTGGTGCGGCGGTGCGCGGCACCGATGTGCGCGCGGCAAGCTCGCTTGCGATTGCCGGCCTGATGGCGGAGGGGGAGACGATCCTCGAAGGCCTCGACCATTTGGACCGCGGCCACGCTGCCTTCACCGAACGGCTGGCCGCCCTCGGCGCTGACGTCACCCGGATCCAGCGGTAGCGCCCATGACCCGGGCGAACCACCGCGTCACCTCGCTCGACGTTGCCCGGGCGGCTGGGGTGTCGCAATCCGCCGTTAGCCGCTCGTTCACGGCCGGTGCCAGCGTGGCGCCGGAGACCCGCACGCGGGTGCTGGCGGCGGCCAGTGCGCTGGGCTACCGGCCGAACATCTTGGCGCGCAGCCTGGTCAGCCGGACGTCCGGCCTGGTTGGGATCGTGATGGGCCACCTGACCAACCCGTTCTATCCAGCCGTGCTGGAGGCGTTTGGGGCCGCGTTGCGCCGGGTCGACAAGCGCATGCTGCTGATCCCGGTGCCCGATGGCGACGTCGACCAAGTGATCGGCGAGGTGCTGCAGCACCAGGTCGACGGCATCGTGGTGGCATCGGCCACCTTATCCTCCGCGCTGGCGGAGGAGTGTGCGCGCCAAGGTCGACCGGTCGTGCTGTTCAATCGCACGACCACAGCCCCCACGGTCGCGACCGTGTCGTGCGACAATGACGGCGCCGGCCGCTTGGTTGCGCGCACGCTGGTGGCAGCCGGCCACCGCCGCCTGCTCTACGTCGCCGGTACGCCGGACAGTTCGACCAACGTGGAACGCGAACGCGGCTTTCGGGCGGAGGCCGCAGCACTGGGTGCCGCCGTGCGTGTGGTCGCTGGCCTCTACCGTTACGACACTGCGTTCGCAGCCGTGACCGCCGCATTGACCCAGCCGCCGGACGCGGTGTTTGCGGCGAACGACGTCATGGGCTGCGCCACCATTGACGCGGCCCGTCGCCACGGCCTGGCGGTGCCCGAAGACCTCTCCGTGATCGCGATGGATGATGGGCCGATGGCGGCCTGGGCTGGCTACGACCTGACTGTGATCCGCCAGCCGGTGACCGATATGGTGGCAGCTGCCGTCGACCTACTGCTGGCGGCGGGGCGCGGCGAGGCACCAGCGCACATCCGCCTGCCTGGCACGCTGACCGAGCGCGGCTCCGCGCGGCTTTAAATCGGCTGCAGGGCTGCGAGCGCGTCTTCGGTGTAGAGGATATCCCCATCCCAATAGCGCACGATGACGTCGCGGTTGAGGGTGATCCAGCGCGCCAGCAGTGCGAGGTCGCGCGGGCTGAGGGTGCCCTCCAGCACCCGCACATCGGGGCGCACCGAGACCGTCGCCACAAACTCGCGCGCCCGCGGACCTGGCGAGACCTTCACCCGCACATCGTGGCGGGCACCGCCCTGTTCGGAGATGAACACAATGAACGGCAGCCCCGATCGCTCGGGTGCCACGCTGGCGGTCGTGAAGCAGGCATGCGACATGCGCTCAATCCACGATGAACAGCTTCGCACCGGTTGCCGTCGACGAGCGATGCGCGGCATCGCCGAAGTCGGACACCTGATAGCTGCTGCCCGGTGTCAGGCGAAAGGTACGGCCGTCCTTCAGTTCGGTGTCGAGTTCGCCTTCCAGTACCAACAGCACGTGGCCACGATCGCACCAGTGATCGGCCAGGTATCCCGGGGTGTACTCGACCATGCGGATGCGCACGTCACCCATCATGACGGTGCGCCAGAGCGCCTCGCCCGTCTCGCCCGGGTGGGTGGTGGGCTCGACCGCGGACCAATCGGTGACAGTGAAGGGCAGGGTGGGGAGTTTCATGGGCTTTCTCCTGGCGCAGCCCAGCATATTGCACCTCCCCCCGCTTGACACCCCCGCGCTCCCGCGCGCTATCGTGTTTGCAAGCGTATGCAAGCGCCGAAGGGGGGATCCATGGCCGATGGCAACACGGCGGCGTTGGCCGCGCGCCGGGTCAGGTTTGATGAGCTGATCCCGTGCACATCGGCGTTTATTGATGCGAAGACGCCGGGTTCGCACTTGAAGGAAAACTTCACCATCGTCGGGCCGGGCGTGGCCGAGAACCCGCGCCAGCACGTGCATATCCGCGCGGCGCACGGGTTCAACATTGGGGCAGCGCGCCAGCCGCCGGGAATTGTGAACTCCAACCACAGCCACGAGACGGCTGAGGTGTTCATGGTCCACAGCGGCCAATGGCGCTTCACCTGGGGCGAACATGGCGAGGATGGCTATGTCGACATCGATGTCGGTGACATCATCTCGATCCCAACCCAGGTGTTCCGCGGCTTCCTGAACATCGGCGCTGAGCCTGGGTTTCTGTTCGCGGTGCTGGGCGGCGATGATCCGGGCCACGTCACCTGGGCGCCCGATGTCATTCGCAAGGCAACCGGCCACGGCCTGATCCTGCTGACCGACGGGCGGCTGATCGACACCACGGAAGGCGATGCTATCCCCGCGGATGGCGTGATCGAACAACCGCTCGATGCGCACGAGCTTGCGCGTTTCAAGCGCATCACGGAGCGCGACATGGGGCTGGCGCGCGTGGGCGCCGGACCGGCCGTCGCCGTGGTGCCGGGTCTCGCGCCAGCGCGCCGGGCGATCGGCACGCAGGACGCGAGCATTGCTTGGCCGCATGGCTTTGAGCTGTTCGTGCTGGAGAGCGGGCCGGCCACCAGCACGCCCTTCGCCC
>JAAFHH010000179.1 GCA_013297545.1 Alphaproteobacteria bacterium | reverse complement strand
CAGCGACGAAGGCTGCCACGATCGGCCACAGCGGCGGCAACGGCTCAACCCGGTCGACCGGCTGGGCGGAGTAGCCCGCATGGTCGATTGCGGTCATCAGTGCTTGGGTGAGATCGAGGCCTGCCCGGTGGCGGATCGCGGCCTGGCGGGTCGCGAGGTTGACCGCCACGCTGATCACGCCGGGCACCCGCGCGATGCCCGCTTCCACCCGCGCGACACAAGCCGCACAGGTCATCCCGTGCACCGCGAGCGCAGTTTCGTCAGCATGTCGTTCGTTCAATCGACCCAGCACTGGCTCCGGCTCCTTGGTTTTTCATTGGTTTCGGCTGGGTTTTTGATCCGGCCTCGATAAGAAGATGGTACGCGCTGTTTCCGCTGTCACAAATCCTCGACTATGATCCGCCCGACGGCCTGAGAAGGTTCTTTGAGCGAGCGCGCATGTTGAAGCTGTTTCGGCCTTCACCGAAAGACGCGCCTCGCGCGGCCCGCGGCGAAATCCGCCAGGGCCTCGCGTCGTCGATCCTATCGCTCATGATCCCGATCAGCCTCGCCATTCTGGCGGGCGCCATGGTTGCGATCACCTATGTCACCGAAGAAGCGCAACGCACCTCGCTGACCACACGGGCGGAAACCACCGTGCGCTTGCAGGCCGCAGCACTTGCCTTGCCGCTGTGGAACCTGGATGAACGCCAAGCGCGCGCGACCATGACGGCGCTTGGCGAAGACCCGGATTTCGTGGAGGCGAGCATCCTCGCCCCCGATGGGTCGCTCGTCCATTTCCACCAGCGCAGCAATCGCCCGCCGGGCGGGCGGGTCACGGTCGAAGAACCGATCGTCTATCGCGGCGCCGTGCGCGACGAATTGCTGGGCACGCTCGCCTTGACCCTCGCGACCGACAGTGTGCGCGAAATCGTGAGCCAGCAGGCGCGCATCTCGCTGTTCGCCTCCGCCATTCTGTTCCTGGCACTGGTGACTTCGCTCTACCTCGTCTTGCGCTCGGTCGTGTTCCGGCCGGTCGGCTTGCTGATGCATGCGTTCGAGGATATCGAGCGCAAGGAATGGCGGCTGTTGGAATGGCATCGGCGCGACGAATTCGGCTCGATGATCGAGGCGTACAACCGCATGGTCGCGGCCCTCAAGCGCGGCGACGAAGCGCAAGCAGCGCTGGTTGAGTCCGAGCGGCGCTATGCGAGGGCACGCGCCGAAGAAGCGCGCGCGGAAGCCGCCAACCGCGCGAAGTCTGACTTTCTGGCGACCATGAGCCACGAGCTGCGCACGCCGCTGAACGCGATCATCGGCTACACCGATATCTTGCGCGACGAGATGGAAGACAATGCCGGTGCCATCAGCGACCTCAACCGCATCGCCGGTGCCTCGCGCCACCTGCTGACCCTGATCAACGATGTCCTCGACCTCGCCAAGGTCGAAGCTGGGCGGATGCAGATGCACCCGGAATGGGTACAGGCCGCGAGCTTGGTGGATGAGGCGGTCTCGGTCGTGGCACCGCAAGCAGCGGTCAACCGCAACCGCATCGTGCTGGAGATTGACCCGACCATCGGCCAGATGTTCACCGATGTGACGCGCCTGCGCCAATGCTTGGTCAACTTGATGGGCAATGCGGCGAAGTTCACCGAAAACGGCCAGATCTTCGTCAAGGCCGTGCGCGCCCCGGAAGAACGGGCGATCCGGTTTTCGATCCGCGACACCGGGATCGGCATGACGCGCGAGCAGGTCGATCGGCTGTTTCAGCCCTTCACCCAGGCCGATCGGTCGACCAGCCGGCGCTATGGTGGCACTGGGCTTGGCTTGTCTTTGACCAAGAACTTTGCCGAATTGCTGGGGGGCACGATCACGGTCGACAGCACGGCGGGGATCGGATCGACCTTCACGCTGGTGGTACCGATCGATCTGCCAGTCGCCCCCCAGACGGAGGAGACAACGATCGCGCAACCGCGCACCGCCACGGCGGACGTGGTGGAGGGCAGTGCGGCCCCCAAAGTGCTGCCTGTCGTGTTGGTGATCGATGATGATCCCTCCGTGCAGGCAACCATCACCCAGTACCTTGGGCCAGACCGGGCGGAGATCCGCCAAGCGACGACGGCGGCGGAAGGACTTGAGCTTGCCCGCCGGCTGCGGCCCCGGGTGATCGTGCTCGACATCGTGTTGCCGGATCTCGATGGCTGGTCGGTGTTGACGCGGATGCGCAACGATCCTGTGCTGCGCTGCATTCCTGTGGTCGTGCTGTCGCTCGCCGATCAGCGCGACCTCGCGATGCTGCAAGGGGCGGTCGACAGTTTCACCAAGCCGGTGATCGGCCTCGATGTGGAGGCGACCCTGGCGCCGATGCTGACGCGCAGCCGGTCCAAGGTGGTGCTGGTGGTTGATCCCGCGACGGACGAGCGCGAAGCGACCGCGCGCACCTTGCGGCGCAATGGCATCCCGGCCATTGCGCTCACCAACGCGCGCGATGTCGCGGCTGTGGTCGAGCGGTTGGCGCCGCGGGCGATCATCGTGGACATGCGCGCGATCGAAGCCGATCGCCAGACCAATTGGTCGGACTGGCAACGCGCTGGCGATCGTGCTCGCCCACGGGTGGTGGTGGTGGCGGATCTGCAGCGCGATCAGCGACCGAGCCAGATTGAAGCCGCGCGCTGGATTGACCGCTATGATATGACCGATGCGGAATTGCTGGCCGCCCTCGACGGCGAAACCGCCGACGCTCAAGCCGCTTAAGAGAGTATCGATGCCGAAAACCGTGCTGATCGTCGAAGACAACGAAATGAACCGGGACATGCTGTCGCGGCGCCTGGTCAAGCGCGGCTACACCGTACTGTTGGCGGTCGATGGGCTCGAAGGGGTGACGGCGGTGCAGACCCATCGCCCCGATATCGTGCTGATGGACCTCTCGCTGCCGGGCATCGATGGCTATGAGGCGACCCGGCGCTTGAAGGCGGACATCGAGACCGCGGCAATTCCCGTCATTGCGCTGACCGCGCATGCCATGCCAGAGGATCGCCAGCGCGCACTCGATGCGGGCTGCGACGAGTATGACACAAAGCCGATCGACCTCGAGCGGCTGCTTGGTAAGATTACGGCGTTGGCGGGACCATGACCAAAAGCCTTGAACGCGTGATCGAAGACGTGCGCCGCGCGCTGGAACCGCCGATCGATGGATTGGCGGCGGCCGCAGCGACGATCGAAGCCGCCGCCTCTGATCCGGCGGCGCGCGCGTTCATGGCGGATGCGCAGCGCATTGGCGATGCCGGTCGTTCAGCACTGGTGCAGTTCGAACGCGTACTGGCTGCCTTGCCGGCGGCGTTGCGGGGTGAAATCGCGCTCGGCCCGCTGCGCCATGACCTGCGCACGCCGCTCAACGCCGCGCGCGGCTATGCCGAGCTGATGCTCGAAGAAGAAGATCTGCCGCCGATGCTGGCTGACCATGCGCGCCGGGTGTGTGATCTGGTCAACCAAGTGCTGCGGGAAATCGATCGCAACCTTGCGAGCGCTGGCGGCGCCAATCCAGTCGACGAGCCGCCCGCCACCACGACGACCGCGCCGGCGGCGATCTTGGTGGTTGATGACAATGATGACACACGAACCCTGCTGACCCGGCGGATCGAGCGCGACGGCCACCAGGTGTTTACCGCGCCCGATGGTGAAACCGCACTCGCCACGCTGGCGGTGCGGGAAATCGACCTCATCCTGCTCGATGTTGGGCTGCCCGGCCTGTCGGGCAGTGAAGTCTTGCAGCGCATCAAGACCAACCCGGTCACGGCGCGCTTGCCCGTCGTGATGATCTCGGCCGACGCTGAGGTGTCGCTGGTGGTCGAGTGCTTGGAACTTGGTGCCGAAGACTACGTCACCAAGCCGTTCAACCCGGTGCTGCTGCGTGCCCGCATTGGGGCAGCCCTCGAAAAGCTGCGCCTGCGCATGCGCGACGAAGCGTCGTGGGAAGATCGCTTCCGCACGCTGATGAACATGTTTGCCGACGCGGTGCTGGTGCTCGACGACCGCGGGCGGATCGAAAGTGCGAACGGTGCCGCGTCTGTGCTGGTCGGCCTGACGGCAACCGCGCTGATTGGCGAGAACATCAAGCGTTTCCTGCCCGATGTCGATGGCCGGCCAGACCATTGGGTGCGCGGCGTGCGCGGCACCTCGTTCGAGACCAACTGCCAAACCGCGACTGGCGACACGCTGCCGGTCGACGTCACCCTGTCCGAGGTCTGGTACGATGATCGGCGTCGGTTTGCCGCTGTGCTGCGCGATATCTCCGCGCGCCGGGCGGCTGAGGCCCGCAACGCCTACCTCGCGCGCTATGATCCAACGACCGATCTGTTGAACGAGACAGCGCTGCGCGATGACTTGGAAGAGCGCTTGAGCCTCAGCAACGCCGGCACGCTGATGCTGATCGGCTTTGGCAACTCGCGCGAACTCGACGAGACCTTGATGCAGAGCGAAGTCGCGGTGCTGTCCCGGCAGATCGCTGATCGGCTGCGCTCGCTCGCGGTCGTGGGCGATGTGCAAGCGCGGCTGAGCTCCGGCGAGTTCTGCTGGCTGTGCAGCTATGCCGAATGCGGTGAGACCGCGGGCGAGCAGTTGTTGGCAGCACTCACCGCCCCGTTCCAGATCAATGAGCACGAAGTGCTGCTGGAACCCTACATCGGCTACACCGTGTTCCCGGAAGACGGCAACACGGCGGTGCGGCTGTTGCGCAACGCCGATCTGGCCCTCGATCAAGCCCGGCGCGACCACAGCTGGCCGCTCAAGCGCTACGCCGACAGCATGCTGCGCGCAGTGCAAGCCCGGCGCACGTTGGAGCGTGACCTGCGGCTTGCGATTGATCGCGGCGAGCTGGTCGCCTGGTTCCAGCCAAAGGTCGATATCGCGACTCGCCGGCTGATTGGCGCCGAAGCCTTGGTGCGCTGGATCCACCCGGAACGCGGCATGATCTCGCCAGCGCAATTCATGCCAGTCGCCGAGGAATCGAGCCTGATCTTGCCGATTGGTGCGGTCGTGCTGCAGCAATCCTGCGCGGAGGTGGCACGCTGGCGGGCGAATGGGCTGGGCGACCTGCACTGTGCGGTCAACATCTCGGCTGTGCAGTTCAAGCGCCAGAACCTGTCCTTGCTGCTGCGCACCGCCTGCCACAGCTACGGCATCTCGCCAAGCTTGCTGGAGTTTGAGGTGACCGAGCGGGTGGTGATGGATGACACCCGCGAGGCGATGAAAACCCTGGTGGCGCTGCGCGACGAGGGCGTGGCGCTCGCGATCGATGACTTCGGTACTGGGTACTCGTCGCTGGCATACCTGCACAAAATGCCGGTGACGACGCTGAAGATCGACCAAAGCTTCATCCGCCCGCTGACCAACGACGCCTCCGCGCAAGCCATCGTGCGCACGATCATCGGCCTCGCCCAATCCATGCGCCTCGCCACTGTCGCCGAAGGGGTGGAAACCGACGAGGAACACCAGTGGCTGGTCGGCAACCACTGCGACATCGGCCAGGGCTGGCTCTACGGCCGCCCGATGCCGCCGGACGCGTTCTTGCAGATCGCACTGACCGGGCAGGTGGCGTCGGCGGTGTGAGGGGTGCGGCTACGTGATCTCTGCGGCCCAGTTTTGGCCGCCATAGAACACCCGCTGGATCATCACTTCTGTCGGACCAACTGTGAAGGCGATCGTCACGCGGCGTTGGAAACCGATGGTCCGAAGGCCGGCCCTGATCTCGTCGCGCCGCGTGCCGCGCTCTGCGACGCGTTCAAGAGACAAGCAAGTGCTTCTGATACGGTGCACATAGCGAAGCGCGGTAGTTGTTCCAGCGCGGTCAGAGATCCAACTGTAAATCCTGGCGATATCAGCGCGTGCGCGCGGCGCATAGACTACGGTGCGAAGTTTCATATTGGATCAGGCGGCTGACGTTTGTTGCTCCTGCCGAAGCCTGGCGTCATGAAGTTCGTGTATACTCGCCCAAACCTCTTCGTGACTCAGCGCTTGGCTTGGATCTGCCTTCATTTCGTCGCACGTCGCGGCCACCTCTGTGCGCAGCCAGTGTTCGATCTCAGCCTCATGCTCCCGCAATACCTCCAATCCAGCACTGACCACATCGCTTGCCGAAGCGTAAGCCCCTTGGGCGACTTGGGCATCAATGAAGGTCGCCTGCTCGGCGGAGACGATGACGGTGTGCTCGGCGACGGTGCTCATTGGGGATCGCTCCGGGCTGGATATCGACAATGCTATCACAGCCTCAATTCTCCACCAACGCCGCGACCCGTAGCACGTCGTCAAGGTCACGCTGTTGAGCCGGTCCAGCCGTGTGCGGATCAGGCGGCGGTGGGGCCAGGAGTCTCGGCTTTAAGGTGGGTTCCTGAACGCTGCCTCCCAGTTGTGGCCGCCATACGCGATCCGCAGGATCAAGACCTCAGTGGGGTCGACCGTGAAGACGATCGTCGCGCCGCGCTCGAACCCCATGGTGCGCAGTCCTTGCCTGAGGTCATTGCGCT
>JAAFHH010000018.1 GCA_013297545.1 Alphaproteobacteria bacterium | reverse complement strand
CCCGTGGTCGGCCAGGCGCTGCGGGCTGAGTAAATCTTCCGCCCAGCCGCGCAAGGGCCCGCGCAGCCAGTGGGCGAGGGGTGGGGCGAAGCCTTGCTTCGGCCGGTCGACGAGGGCCTGCGGCACCCGGCGGTAGAGCGCTTCGCGTAGCAGCCACTTGCCGCGGCCCTCGCGCAGTTTGAGCGCCAGTGGCACCCGCCAGGCGAATTCAACCAGCCGGTGGTCGAGCAGCGGCTCGCGTGCTTCCAGCGCCACCGCCATGCTGGCGCGGTCGACTTTGGTCAGCACCATGTCCGGCAGGTAGAGCAGGCTATCGGCCAGCAGCATGCGCTCGGCCGGGTCTGGCACCCGAGCGGCGAGGGTTGGGTCGTCGATCGCACTCACCGGCTGGGTAACGCCGGGCAGCACGGCGGCGGTCGTCTTCCAGTGGCTGATGAACCAGCTGTAGAGCGGATCGGCACCATCCAGCGCCAACACCTCAGCGAGTTTGGTCAGCGCCGGCACACGGCCGCCAAGACTGCGCGCCGCCATGGTCGCGAGCGGGCTCAAAAAGCCGAGGCGGGTGCGGGCTTGGGTCAAGCGGTGCGCCAGGCGGTGGCGATCATAGCCGCCGAACAGTTCGTCGCCGCCATCGCCGGACAGGGCGACCGTGACATGACCGCGGGTGAGCCGGCTGACCAAGTAGGTCGGCAGGATCGAGGCATCGCCCAAGGGTTCATCGACCAGACCAGCCAAGCCCGGGATCAGCGCTTCGGCGTCGCGCCCGCTCGCCATCAAGGTGGTGTGGTCGCTGCCAAGTGCGTGTGCCACGGCGGCTGCGTGTGCGGCTTCGTTGAGTGCTGGATCATCAAAGCCGATCGCGAAGCTGCGCACGGGTGCCGACGACACCTCGCGCATCACCGCGACCACCAGCGAGCTGTCGATGCCGCCGGACAAGAACGCGCCGAGCGGCACGTCCGCGATCAGCCGGCAGGCCACCGCATCGTGTAAGTAGCGATCCAATTCCTGGCCAACCAGGATCGGATCGGCTGGCAAACGAGTGGCGAGGCCGGCCTCCGCCACTGCGGTGACCGACCAGTACTGCCCGTTGGTCCGGCTGCCATCGGCCCCGATGCGCAGCCACGATCCGGGCGCCAGCTTGTGGACCCCGCGCCAGATTGCGCGCGGTGCCGGCACCGCCCCGAAGCGCAGGTACTGGGCGACACTCTCAGGATCAATGTCACGGCTACAGCGCGGATCGGCTGCGAGTGCTTTCAGTTCCGATCCGAATAGCACTGCTGTGCCGAATTCCGCCCAATAGAGCGGCTTCACGCCCATCCGATCGCGCACGAACCAGAGCGCGCGGTCCTGCCGGTCCCAGATCGCCGCGGCGAACATGCCGACCAGCCGCGGCAAGGTCGCCTCGACACCATAGCGCTGGATCAAGGCCAAGAAGGTTTCGGTATCGGAATGGCCGCGGAACGAACATCCAGCCGCCTCGAGCGCTGGCCGCTCGGTCATGTGGGTGTAGAGCTCGCCGTTGAACACGATGACCCAGCGGCCGTCGGCACTCACCATCGGCTGCGCGCCGGCCGGCGACAGGTCCTGGATCGCCAGGCGCCGGTGGCCGAGGGCGACGCCAGCCGCCGCATCACTCCAAACCGCGTGACCGTCCGGGCCGCGGTGGGCGATCGCCCGGGTCATCGCCTCCACACTGTGGGATTGGTCGCCGCCGTTGCGGTCGAACACCCCTGCGATGCCACACATACGATCTGCCCTCTTGGTTCGGCCGTGACGATAGCGCCAAGCCGGGCTCAGCGTCCTCCCCGAATCTGCTAGGGGATTCGGGTGCGAATCGGTTAACAGAAGGCACCGAAGGTCCGGTTTCTTTACCAGTTTGCCGCCGAAATGCTGAACGCAGCGCTTGCCCGCTCTGGCCCCTCCCGCTCCCGGGTCGATCTGACCCCGCTGGTGCAGCAGGTCTTTGCGAACTGGCGCCTTTTGCTCGTGGCGTTTTCGCTGGTGTTTGGCGCTGGGCTCTACGCTGCCCTGATGGCGCCCACGACCTTCGTCGCGTCGAGCCGTTTGCTGGTGCTGATCGGGTCGGAATACGCGCTCCGGCCCGAACTCGGCATCATCGCTGGCGACTATGTGTTCTCCCGCTCGCAGATCGTCAAAGCCGAACAAGACATCCTGGCGAGCCGCCAGCTGCACCGAGATGTCGTCGCCCGGATTGGCGTCGACGTGCTGTACCCGCGGCTCGCTGATGATCCCGAAGCGATCGAGCGCGCGGCCGTGCAGCTTGGCCGCGACTTGGTGGCGTCGACGCCGGAGCAGACCTCCCTGCTTCGCGTGAGTTTTCGCCACGCGAGCCCGCAGGTCGCCGCCGCCACCCTGACCCAAGTGATCGAGTTTTACTTGGAACGGCGGGGCGCGGTGTTCGCCCGCCCGCAATCCGCGACACTCGCGGGCCAGCGCGACCGCATGGCCGAGCGTCTGGCCGCTGCCGAAGAGCGCCTGGTCGCCTTGCAGCGCGACACCGGTATCGTCGACATCGAGCAGCAGCGCGATGCGCTGACCCGGCGCTTGGCGCAGCACGAGGCGACGTCTGCGCGCTTGGCCGAACAGATCGCCCAAGCGAACGCCGGGCTTACCCGCCTGATCGATGGTCGTGGCAGCTTGCCGCGCGAACAAGAACTCGGCCGAGACGACACCCGCGGGCCGGAATTCGACAACCGCACCAACACGCTGGTGCAGCTCGAGATGCGCCGGGCGGAGCTGCAGGCGCGCTTCACGGGCCAGACCCAGCAGATGGCGGACTTGGACCGCCAGATCGCTGAGCTGCAGCGCCAATTCGCCGCCTCGCCGCTGCGGCGCGAACAGGCCGTGCGCCGCGGGCGGACCGGCGCGCAAGATGAACTCGACCGGCAAGTTGCCCTTGCTCGCGTTGACCTGCCCGGTCTGATTGCCCGGCAAGACGAAGTGCAGCGCCAGATCGCGGAGACGCGGGCAGCCCTCGCCCGCTTAAGCGCGCAGGCCGCGCGCCTGAACGACGAACAGCGCGAAGTCCGCTTGCTGACCGATCAATACACGCTGGCCCGCCGGCGGTTCGAAGAAGCCCAAGTCGCCGAAGAACTGCAGCAGCGCTCGCGCACCACCGTGCGGGTGATCCAACCGGCCGATGTGCCGGCGTTTGGGACGAGCCTGAAGCGGCCGATCGTGATCGCGGCGTTTGGCGGCGGGATCGCGCTGGCCGTGCTGGCGTTGGCGCTCGGTGGCGTGTTCCGCCAGACCCTGCTGGACGAGCGCGACGTCGAACGCCGCCTCCACCTGCCCGTGGTGGTCGCGGTTGCCGAACGGGCGCAGCGCCGCCGGGCACGCCGGCGGCCCGGTCGCCGGGTCATGGTGGTCTTCGCACTCGCAGCACTCGTGCTGGTCGCCTCGGTCCTGCCGTTGGAACGCCTGCCGATCGCACCGCTGGTCACCCAGGTGACCAGTTGGGTCAGCACCGTGACCACGACGGCCAGCCAATGGCTTGAGCGGCCGGCAGCAGAACCCGCTACCCCGGCACCCGCGTTCCTGCTGCCGCCACCCGCCCCGCGGGCCGTGCCGGTTGAGGCGGCTGTCGCCCCGCCTGCCCCGGTCGTGGCGCCGCCGGTCCCTGCCCCTGTCCCTGCCCAAACCATCCGCCAAGTCTTCGTCTGGCTCGATCCGGACCCGACCGATCGCTGGGCGGTGCAAGTCGGTACCTTCCGCAGCGAGGCTGCCGCGGTGGAATTGGGTCAGCGTCTCACCCTCGATGGCCACCGCATGCAGCGCCACCGCGTCGTCGACAACACGGCCGAAGGCTGGTTCATGGTCCGCGTGCTGGCGGGACCGGACCGCGCCCAAGCCAACCAGCTGGCGGACCGGCTGCGCGCTGTCTCCGGTGTGCCGGCGACGGTGATCGAACTCTCATCCCGCCGGCAGCCATGAAGCGCCGGGCGTGCCTGGCGGGGCTGGCGAGCCTCGCGGCCGCACCCGCCGCGGCCCAGCGCCCGGACCCGAGTTTTGCCTATGTCGTCGGCTTCAGCCGCTCCAGCGCGTTGGTCGCGTTGGACCGTTTGCCGCGCGACAGCGGCAGTCCGCCCACGGTTTGGGTGCGCCTTGCGATCCAGAACCAGCACTTGTCGGTACCGCGGGGCAGCGGTTGGCAGGTGCGCTGGATGCGCCTGTCGCACCCCTACATCCGGTCCTCGATCTGGGACACGATCGAACATTCGCGCCACCCGCTGCTGCTGGTGACCCGCGATGTCGGCAGCACGGTGCTGAACCGCGCGGGCGGGTCGGTTGCGGGATTGGTTCTGGGTCGGCCTGAGCTGTTGGACTTGTTCGTCGTCGACGATGGCCGTTTGGGGGATCGGGCACCCGGCTACGTGCTGGAGATCGACACGATGGATGGCCGCATCCGCATCGCGGTCCAGCCGATCAACCCCGCTGACCGCCAGTTCTGAGATGGGCGGCCTGGTCACGGTGCGCCGGGTCGAGCATCCAGCAGCACTGGCCGATTTCTGGCCCACGGTGCCCGGCTTGCTGCAGCAGTTCGCCTGGGTGCATGCGGCGATCGGCACCCGCTACTGCGTGCCGTGCTGGCTCGTCGCGGAACAGGCGGGTGCAGTCGTCGCCGTGCTGCCGCTTGCGATCCGCCGCCGGCGCCTGATGCGGATTGCCGAGTGGAGTGGTGTTGCGGTCACCGACCATTGCGGGCCAATCCCGCCATCGCTCCATCCAGCAATCCTGGCCGCGTTCGCGCAGGCACTGCGGGACCTGCCGGTCGATATCGTGCGACTAGAGCAATGCCGGGTCGACCCGGTATGGACCGGGTTTGCCGCCGGCGCACCGATTGAGACGGCGCGGATCGATAGCGCCCTGCCCTTCGCTGAATATTGGTCGAGCCGCTCCGCCAATCTGCGCAGCCGCATTGGCCGGGCGCGCCGCAAGCTCGCACGCGCTGGGCGCTACCAGGTGACACGCCAGCCAGCCGCACCCGGCCCAGCCCTCGATGGGTTGTGCACCTGGAAGCGCGCGCAGCAACCGGGCAGTCCTGCCGAGTGGGATCAGCGCATCGAACCCTTCGTGCGCCGGGCGGCTGCTCTACCCGGCATGATCCTCGACACGATCACCATCGACGATCAGCCGATTGCCGTGCACCTCGGCTGGATCGAGGATGGCGTGCTGCACTACTGGCTGCCGGGCTACGACGCGGCGTGGGCCGGCTTTTCTCCCGGCCACGTGCTGCTGCTGGAGCTGATCGAAGCGGCCCACCGCGATGGCGTGCGGGCAATCGACCTGTTGCGCGGCGTCGCCGCGTATAAGGATGCCTGGGCGACGGATACGGTTGTTTTGTCTACACGCCTACATGCCAACACGCTGGCAGGCCGTGCCGCCCTCTGGCTCAGCGCCCGGGGCGGCTGAGACCGGTGAGGCGCAGACGCACCCGTTCGCCCGCATTGTCATCGGATACTGGGATGCGTGGTATCGCCAAGAGGTCGCTCTGCCGCCGCACTGGCCCCGGCAGACTGGTGACGGCAAGCTCGAAGCCGGCCGCGGCGACCAGATCGACATCGCGCTGGCTGAAGGTGACCGCGCTGCCGAACGGATACGCGAACACCCGCACTGGCAGACCGGTCACCTCGGTCAAGCGTTGGCGGCCGCCGGCGATCGTGGCAGCCGCAGCGGCGGCATCGAGCCCAGTCAGCGGATGGTGATCCACCGTGTGCGCACCGATGGTGATCAGCGGGTGGCGCGAAAGGGTTGCCAGTTCATCCGCCGTTAGCATCGCCGCGTCGACCGTGGCCACGGGATCGATGCCATAGGCTCGCTCGATCGCGGCCATCAGGGCGGTCGCGTGCTCCGCCGGTGCGGCCAAGATCCGGCGCACCAAGGTCCAGGCAACCGCGGACTTCTCTGCCGGTGTTGCCACGCTAAACCGCTCCGGCCCGGTGGGACCGTCGAAGGCAAGCTCCGGATCGGCGGCGATGGCGGTTTCCAGATCATCCCACCACAGCCGCGCCGTGCGATCGATGAAGCCGGTGGCGACGAACACGGTCGCCGGCGCATCGGCTGCTTCCAGCACCGGCACCAGGTCCGTCAGGTTGTCGCGGTAGCCATCATCGAAGGTGATGCAGGCAAAGCGCTTGGGTCGTTGATCGATCAGCCGGGTCAGCGGGCAGATCTCGTACCCTTCGCGCCGCAGCACCGCGAGTGTGGCGGCCAACGCCGCCGGGCTGATAGTCAAGCCATCGAGGTAGCTCCACTGCCCCGCTGCAGCGGCGGGCTTGAGCCGGTGGAACGCCAGCACAACACCGTCGCCGCCAGCAAAGCGCCGGAGCCAGCGGTCACATCCAGTGGACAACAGCAGATCACGCACACCCATGTGCGGATCAACAGCCCGAATTGCCTTGTTGGTCAATACACAGGCTGCATTCTTTCGTGCGTCGTCGTAGAATGAGGGCGTAACTTGACCGTGGTTGGGATCGGACCGCCCTTGACCCTTGCTGCCCAAGAGCCGCCAGCAGCACCCCAGCGCCGCCGAACGCTCAATCCGTTCGGGCAGGAATTCATGTCCAATCTGTTTCGCGATTGGCCGTGGGTGCTGGGCGGTATGGCTGTGCCCGTGGTGTTGGCGACGCTGATTGCGCTCAACCAGCAACCGATCTTTGAGGCCGAAGCGCGCCTGCTGATCTTGCCCTCGAACGAATACATCTTCCGCTCGGAGATTGGCGAGGCGGGTGCTGGCTCAGCGCTCGATCGCGATCAGATCGTCGCCGCTGAAATCGAAATCCTCGGCCAAGCGGAAATCAAGCGCCAGGTGATTGCGGAACTCGGGCTTAACCGCTTGTTCCCAGGCCTCTCAGCGACGCAAATCCCGCAAGCCGTCCAGCGCTTCGAAGGCTCGCTCACCTTCAACACCACGTTCGAGGCAAGCTCGATCCGCATCTCCTTTCGCCACCCGGACGAGGAGTTGGCGGAGACGGGGCTTAGCTTGCTGCTGAAGCACTACTTAGAGCGCCGCCGGATGGTGTTTCGCCCGCCGCAGACCGATTTCATCGAACGCAAAGCGACCGAATTCCGCGACCGGCTGACCCTGGCGGAGACCGAACTCAGGGCGTTTGAGCAGCAAACCGGCATGTGGAGTGCGGGCGAGCGCATGGGCACGGTGCTGCGCCAGCAGGCAGAGGCGCGCGATCTGCGCGATCAGATTGCCCAGCAGCTGAGTGCTGGCGAAGCGCAAGCAACTGCAATCACCCGCACCATCGCAGCGATGCCCCGCTCGCTTGAAACCGTGGTCGAGGATGGTGAGCGCCCGGATGTCGAAGGCGCGCGCGCGACCCTGGTCACCCTCGAAGTGCGCCGCCAAGATCTCCTGACCCGGTTCACGGAAGAATCCGCGTTCGTCCAGGACATCAACCGCCAGATCGAGGCGCTGAAAGCCTTTGTTGAGCGCACCGCGCCGCGCCGGCAGGAAATGCGCTCGGTCCAGCTGAACGCGGTGCGTGATGACTTGGTGCAGCGCCGGGTCGCGTTGCTGGCCTCGCTCGATGGCTGGCGCGCCCAGCGCGCGGCCGTCGCCGCCACGCTGGAGACCTTGGACCAGCAGCTGGAACAGGTGATCGGCCACGGGGTGCAGCACCAGCGCCTGCTGCGCGAACGGGCGATCCTTGAGGAAAGCCAGCTGTTCTACGCCCGCAAGCTCGAAGAATTCAGTTCAATCGCCGAACGCGAAGCCAGGCGCGATGCCAACATTCGCTTGACCCAGCCGCCAGCCGTCCCGGCCCGGCCGTCCGATCGTCGGGTGCTGATCATCATCGGCGGGGTGCTCGTCGGCTTGTTGTTTGGCATCCTGGTCGCCTTGATCCGGGCTGGCCTGCGCCACCGGTTCCTGACCGCCGATGAAGTCGAACGACACTTCGATCTGCCGGTGCTGCTGGCGGTTGATCAACGCCCCCGCCTCGCCCCGCGCTTCGCGCACGCAGCCCTGCCATGACGCTCGCCCCGCTGCTGATGCGCCCGGAGGAGGCGAGCCAACTGCTGTTCATGGTCCGCCAGCTGACCCGGGAGGACGCGAGCATCGTCGAGCTTGTGGCGGCGCAACCCGCAGCGGGTACCTCCACCCTCAGTCTCGATCTGGCCATCCTCGCCGCTGAAGAAGCCGGTCGGCCAGTTCTGCTGCTCGACCTCGGCCTGCCACGCAATGCGCAAGCAACCGCGCTGGAGGCGGCCAACCTCTTGCGCGCCGATCCGTGGGGCACGTTGGTGTTGCCGGCCCCGCTCGGTGGCCAGGCGTTCGACGTCATCCCGATTGAAGGCACCACCTTGATGGTGTCGCGCCGCCTGCCGCCCGGGTTCGCGATTGGCGAGCCGCCGCCGACGGTGGAGGAATTCCTGCGCCAAATGAAAGCGCTGTTCGACTGGGTGATCGTCGATGCCCCCGCACCGGCGCGGTCGTTCGACGGGATTATTGCCGCCAGCATCGTCGATGCCGTCGTGATGGTGCTGGTGGCGGACGACACCCGCGCACCGGTCGCGGACAAGCTGCGCGACCAGTTGGTCGATGCGCGCGCCAACCTCGCCGGGGTGCTGCTCAACCGGCGGAAGTTCTACATCCCGAAGTTCCTTTATCGCTATCTCTAGGGCCCACGCAGACCCGCGTCGATGAACGCCAGGATGTGGCGCTCGAATTCGGCGAGCGCCATCGCATCGAAGCTGAACGGGCGCAGTGCCCGCATATCGCACGCCGCATCGATGATGTTGGCGACCACGGCTGGATCGACCGGTCGAAACTCACCGGCCGCGACACCCTCGGCGATCACCTTAGCGAGTTCATGCAAGATCACCCGGTAGCGATCGAGCACGCGTTCGCGCGCCCCGTGGGGTAAGGACCGGAGTTCCCGGTTGAGCACCCCGACCAGGCGCTTGTTCTCATCCGCGCGGGCGATCATGGCGGCCATGATCGCTGCCACCTTTTCGCGAGCACTGCGGCAGTTGGCGGTGGCTTGCCCCACGTCCACCAGGATGCGGTCCATGCTCCAGGTGTAGACCAGTTCCAACAGGTCGTGCTTGGAGGCGATGTGGGTGTAGAGGGTCGGCACGTGCATGCCCGCCGCCTCTGCGATTTCGCGCACGGTCGCATGCGCAAAGCCCTTGGCGGCGATCACGGCAGCGGCCGCCTCCGCGATGTGGTCGCGTTGGCGTTCCGCGGGCTGTGCGGCGCGCAGGTCTGATGCGGCACTCGGCAGGGCTGCGGCTGGCACCACCTCGGTTGGGTGCGGCCGACGTTTGAGCACGGCGTGCGCAACCACAGTGCCATCGGGTTCGGCAAAGCTGATCTGCCAGACACAGTGGTCGACCAGCCGGGCGAGCAGACCAGCCTTGGCGGTCAACGTGCTGCCGGTTGGCGGCGTGATCCAGCCGGCGGTGAGGTCCGTCATCTCCCACGCACTCCCCTCGATGCCGATGAGCGCGCCAGCGCGCGCACTCACTTCGTCCGCCACCGCGAGCAACAGGCTGAGCCCCGGCCGGTCCTCGCCAGTGATATCGATATCGGCCAGCGCGCCGTCGCTCAGCCGGGTCAGCGCTGCAATGCGCTCGGCCGTATTGGGGTCGGGCCGTGGGGTCGGGCGGCGCGCTGCCATGGGGATCCTGCGTCGCGAAGGGGTGGGGCGCCAGCTTGGCCAGAAAGCCAGGCGAACTCAACGCACAGGCTCTTGACCCTCTGATCACCGGCTGCCTATCGTTATTGAGCGCTCAGTAATAGCGCTTCCTGATCAGCCGGAGGGTTCACCGCCGCGATGTCCGATCCCCCGCCCCGCCGGCAGAGTGCTGCCCCGCTGGACTTCGCAGACCTCGCCCAGCTGGTGCGCGCCTCGCCGTTCCATCGCTGGCTTGACGTCAGCCTGACGCGGCTCGATGCGGACGAGATCGAAATCGCCCTGCCCTGGCGGGAGGAATTCGTGTCCGAGCCGACGATCCGTTACACCCACGGCGGTATTCTGGCCGCCCTGATCGATCTGGCAGCGGACTATGCGATTGCCGCCAAGCTTGGCCGCGGCGTGCCGACGGTCGACATGCGGGTCGACTTCCACAAGGCCGCCCTGCCGGGGGCGTTGGTGGCGAAAGCCAGCGTGATCAAGCTTGGCGGCACGCTTGCCACCGCCGAAGCCCGGGTATTCGATGCAGCTGGGGCTCTGATCGCCAGCGGTCGGGGTGCCTACCTGACACTGCAGAGGTGAGTGCTATGGTGGATCTCGATCACCTGCTCTGGGGCGCACCCGATCTGGATGCGGCCTCGGCCCAGTTCCAGGCACTGACCGGGGTGACGCCAGCGGTCGGTGGCTCACACCCAGGCCACGGCTCGCGCAACGCCCTGGCTGCGCTTGATCATGGGCGCTACTTCGAAATCATTGCTCCAGACCCCGCGCAAGATCTCAGCCGCGGACGCGGGGCCGAGTTGGCCGCCCTGCCGGGGCCAGGCCTCTATGCGTTCGCGCTGAACTGCACCGATCTGCCGGCGCTGGCTGCCGCCGCACAAGCGGCCGGAGTTAGCACAAACGGGCCGCATGCGATGGGCCGCGCGACACCGAGCGGCGGGCGGATCAACTGGTCGATCCTCTACCTCGATCACCCGGCGTTCGCGGGCACGCTGCACTTCGCGCTCGACTGGGGCACCACCCCGCATCCGTCGACGGTCACGCCAGCGGGCTGCACGCTGACATCCTTCGCGATCCTGCGCCGGGATCCGGTACCGTTGCGCACCCTCTACCAGGCTCTTGGCGTGCCGGTTCACGTGCACGGCGCGCTGGCCGACGGGTTCCTAGCGGTGCTCGGCACGCCCAATGGCACGGTCGTGCTGCGGGACCCGGCGCGATGACGGCTGACCCCTCTTGGGTGCGTGCGACCGGGGACGCGCACGCCGATCCCCGGCTCGGCAACCTCGGCTACTGGTGTATGGATGCGGTGAGTGCCGACCCCGACAAGGTGGCACTGTTTGATCTCTCAGGCCCGGCGGAACGGCAGTTCACCTACCGGCAGATCAACCAGCGGCTCGACCAATTTGCCGCCCTCACCCGCCGCCTCGGCCTGGTCGCCGGCGACCGCCTCGCGATCTCTGTCAGCAACCGGGCGGAATACATCGAGGTGATGTTTGGCGCGATGCGCGCGGGCATCGTGCCGGTGCCGCTCAACACCAAGCTTGGTGCGGACACGCTGGACTACATCTTGCGCGATGCTGGCTGCATCGCGGCCGTGATCGAAGATGCCGCCAACCCGCATGTGCGCGGCCTCAGCGATGGTCTGGGGCTGCCAGTGCGGATTGTGATTGGCGGCGGTGCTGGAGGGGATTGGCTCGACTACGAGGTGGCTCTCGCCAGTGCTCCCGCCCAGTTCACACCGATCGTGCTGGAGCCGGATCACCTGTGCTTTCTGCCCTACACCTCCGGCTCGACCGGCCGGCCGAAGGGGGTGGCGCTGACCCATGCCGGGCAATGCTGGTGGCTGCGCTGTTGTTTTCGCTATTGGCCGTCGTCCGCCAATACGCGCGCCTTGGCCGCGGTGCCGCTCTACCACAAGAACGCGATGGCGGGCGCGATCAAGCCGGCATTTGCGATCGGCGGCTCCGTCGTGCTGCTGCCGACGTTCGAGCCACGACGGTTCTTGCACACGCTCAGCGCGTACAAATGCACCAAGGCCGGTGCGGTGCCAGCGGTCTACACCCTGCTCTTGCAGGAACGCGACCTGATCGAGAGCCTCGACTTCTCGAGCCTGCAGGTCATGACTGTTGGATCGGCACCAACACCCAAAGAACTGCAAGACGCGATCGAAACAGCGTTCAAGGTCCCGGTGATCGAGACCTACGGCTTGACCGAAGGCGGGCCGGTGATGGTGGGCGCACCGTTGGATGGGCGGCGCATTCCGCACGGATCGTGCGGAGTCGCGTGGCCCGAAGGCGAAATCCGGCTGGTTGATAAAGACGGCCAGGATCACCCCAGTGATGGCGAGATGTGGGTGAGGAACCCTGGTGTCACCCCTGGCTACTACAACCTGCCCAGAGTCAATGCCGAGCGCCTAGCCGGTGGCTGGCTGCGCACCGGGGATCTGTTCCACAAGGACGCAGACGGCTTCTATTACTTCCGCGGCCGCACGGACGACATGTTCAACTGCGGTGGGGAGAACATCTACCCGATCGAAGTGGAAGATCTGTTGCTGCGCCACGACGGTGTGGCGGAAGTCTCCGTGGTGCCGGTCCCGCACACGGTGAAGGGCGACGTGCCGGTCGCCATGGTGGTGCGCGCACGCGGTGTTGACCTGACGGAGGCGGATTTGAAAGCCTTCTGCCTCGCCAACGGCCCGGCCTACGCGCACCCCCGGCGCATCCACTTCGTCGACGCCATCCCGCTGAACGGGCCGGGCAAGATCGATCGCCGAGCCGTGCAGACGGCCCTGCTCACGCTGTTTGGCACCCTGTCATGACCACGCCGAGGACGCTTCGATGAAGGCAGTTGTCTTGCACGCCCATGGCGGCAACGAGCAGTTCGTGCTCGACACCCACTACCCCGATCCAACCCCAGAGCCGGGCGATGTGGTGCTGCGCGTGCGCGCCTGCACGCTGAACTACCACGACATTTTCACCCGCAACGGCATGCCCGGCATCAAAGTGCCCTTGCCGCTGGTGATCGGCATCGATCTCGCGGGCGAGGTGGTGGCAACCGGGTCTGAGGTGCGCGACTTCACAGTGGGCGACCGTGTCGTGGTCGACCCGATCGACCGGGTCAAAGGCGGATTGATGGGCGAAGCCTTCGATGGCGGCTTCGCCGAATACGTCCGCGTACCGGCGCACATGCTGGTGAAGATCAACGACGAGCTGTCGTTTGCCGCCGCTGCGGCGATCCCCTGTGCGTATGGCACGGCCTACCGGATGATGATGACCCGCGGGCGCATCCAGCCGGGGGAGACCGTGTTTGTGCTCGGTGCCTCGGGCGGCGTTGGCTCGTGCTGCGTGCAGCTGGCGAAGGCAGCTGGTGCGACGGTGATCGCCGCCGCCTCTAGCCAGGAGAAGCTCGACCGGCTCACCGCCCTCGGTGCCGATGTTGGCATCAACTATGCAGGCGGCGACTGGGTGAAAGAGTGCCAAGCCCGCTTCGGCCGCGCCCGGGTCGGCCCGCGTGATCAAGGCGGTGTCGACGTTGTCGTCAACTTCACCGGTGGCGACACCTGGACCAAGTCGCTGCGTCTGCTGCGCAAGGACGGCCGCATCCTCACCTGTGGGGCAACGGCTGGCTATGATCCGAAAGAAGACCTGCGCGTGATCTGGACCTTTGAACTCAACATCATCGGCTCCAACGGCTGGGGGCGCGAGGATGTCGAAGCCCTGCTTGCCATGGTCCGCGCCGGCAAACTCACCCCTGAAGTCCATCAGGAGCGCTTTCCGCTGGAGCGCGCGGCCGAGGCCATGGCCGCCCTCGAGTCGCGGGCGTTTTTCGGCAAGATCGTGATTGAACCGTAACTGCTGCCCACCCAACAGGAGACAGGCTATGACCATGAGACTGCTCACCTCCGCTGCTGTCGCATCCGGGTTGTTGCTCGGCGCACTGGCATCCAGTGCCAGCGCCCAAGAACGCGTGGTGGTCGGCCAGCCGGCACCCTGGAACATCCAGTTCGCCTATTATCACTTCGGCGAGAAGCTGGGATTCTTCCGCGAAGAAGGCCTGGTGCTCGACAAGGTCGCGGTGACAGGATCGGCGGTGCTGCTGCCGCAGATCGCGGCCAACCAGGTGCAGTTCGGCTACGCCAACCCCGACCTCACCATCATCGCGCTCGCGCGCAACGAACCCTTGCCGGTGCGCTTCGTCGCGAACTGGCTGCGCAGCCAGACGTTTGAGTTCGTCACCCTGGAGAACAGCCCGATCCGCACGCTGGCTGACCTGCGCGGCCGCAAGCTCGCGGTCGGGGCACTCGCCTGGGGCAACATCCCGCTGACGCGCGCGATGCTGTCGAGCGTGGGCCTCACCTGGAACCGCGATGTTGAAATCCTGCCGACCGGCATCGGTGCCGCCGCCTGGCGGCGCTTGCAGACCGGCGAGGTTGACGCGGTCAACTTCTTCGTGGGCGAGCATGGCCGGATGGAATTGGCCGGCATCCCGATCCGCCGGATCCCGATGCCCGAACAGTTCGGCACGATCTTTTCCAACGGCATCGTCACGTCGGAGCGGATGATCGCGGACAAGCCGCAAGTGGTCGCGGGCTTCGGGCGCGCGCTGGTGAAGTCTTGGATTGCGTGCATGGAAAACCCGGAAGCCTGTGCGCGGGCCTATTGGGATCAAGTGCCCGCCTCGAAGCCAGCTGCCGACAAAGAAGCCGAGCAACTGCGCATTGATGCGCGCCAAGTGATGTTCGATCGCGCCCAGGTGGAAGCCTTTGCACCCGGCACCGCGGCCGACCGCGGCGCGTTCCCGGAAGACGCTTGGCGCCGGCTGATCGGCGTGATGGCGCAAGAGAACCTGATCACGCGCTCGGATCTCGACCTCACCCGGCTCTACACCAACCGGTTTGTGCCGGACTTCAATCGCTTTGATCGCGACGCGGTGGTGCGCACCGCCCGGGCGGCACAATAGCTGCACAGGCGCAGGGAATGACTGCTGACCATCTGACTGTTCGCGACGTCCGCCTTGTCTACAGCACCAGTCGAGGGCCACTCACGGCCCTCGACCAGCTGTCGTTCACCCTTGGCAAGCGGGAATTCGTCTCGGTCCTCGGCCCCTCTGGCTGCGGCAAGTCGACCTTGCTGAAGCTGGTGACCGGCCTGATCACGCCAACGGCTGGCACGCTCACGCTGGCCGGGGCAGAAATCGCCGGCCCGCGACCAGATGTCGGGATCGTGTTCCAAGCGCCGACATTGCTGCCCTGGCGCACGGTGATCGACAATGTGCTGGTGCCGATCCGCGCGCGCGGCGCATCGGTCAGCGACTACCGGCCGAAAGCGCAAGCGCTGTTGGACCTGGTTGGGCTTGGCAGCTTTGCCAAGCACTACCCCCATGAACTCTCCGGCGGTATGCAGCAGCGCGTCGGCATCGCGCGCGGCCTGGTGCACGATCCCGAACTCTTGCTGATGGATGAGCCC